>CALLJF010000012.1 GCA_938091495.1 uncultured Nitrososphaerales archaeon
AAATTGAAACATTACCTCTCCTCAATCCTTGGAGCAAGGTAAAAGTGTACTCTACCACCGAGATCACTCAGCTTCAGTTCAAGCCTTATGGGCATCTTGCTTGAGTATTCGAGCAAAACTGCATCTGATGTTGTAGCCTTAATTATGCTCGATAAATACTCTATGCTATAGGTTGCCTTGCTATCCTCCTTTACATCTAACTCCAATAAATCTTGGGTCGCTCGCTCTAGAATTATGGAACCAGAGCCTATATCGCTCTTTCCAGAGAATATCAGTCTATCTTTCGAGGCTTCTATTGTCATATGGTCTGAAATGGCAGAAATATCGCTTAGTATCTTCTCAAAGGCTCTCTCAGCCATTATGGCTTTGACATTAAAGCTCAGCTTGGGAAGAGGCGTAGGTCCATAAGTGCTCTCTATCAAATGCAGCAAAAACTCTCTCTTATATCCATCGAGAATTCTAAGGACGAGCATTTCATCTGAAGTTGTAATCTCTATGCTATCTTTTGCATCAGCCCTTTTTATCAGCTTCATGAAATCCTCTATTTTTATGCTGAACTTGAAAGGCTTATCGCATTCATACTTTTCAAAAGCTGATTTTGGCCACAGAAGGTCTATAAGGGCTACGTGAGATGGATCCATAGCCCTAAAGGTTATTCCCTCTGGTGACGCTTCAAAAGTCGCTTCTTCAACAAGCGTTGAAACTGCTGATGAAACTACTTTCCATTCCTCTGATGTAGAGGTCTTAGCCAAGAATACCAAATCAACCCACCACTGATCAATTAATCGTTTTCAAGGGATTATTAGCCTTATTGGTTTTAAATAGATAGATTTATCTTGAGCTATACACTATTGAAATAAATTTGCATAGGTGAAAAAATGACCATAGATTTTACCTTCAAGATAGGAGGAGAGGCCGGGCAAGGTCTACAATCCATAGGATACGCCCTTTCCAAAGCCTTCGCAAAAGGAGGGTTATACGTGTTTCTAAACCAAGACTACGAATCAAGGATAAGGGGAGGACATACTTTCGTCCAAGTCAGGGTAAGAAACGAGCCTGTTTACACTCTTTCTGAAGAAGTGAACATGCTCATAGCTTTGAACAAAGAAACGATAGATTTACACAAAACCGAACTTGTCAAAGGTGGGGCGATAATATTTGATGGTGAAAAGATTCCTATAAAGGCTGAAGACAACTGCTACAGCGTACCCTTGGAAAAGCTTGCATTAGAAAAGGGAGGTAGTAAGATAATGATCAACACCGTTGCTACAGGAGCTGCCATGGGCATGCTCGATTACGATTTTAACCTTTTGGCTGATGTATTATCTGAGGAATTTGGGAGAAAAGGCAAGGACGTTGTGGAAAGTAATGTAAAAGCTGCAAGAGCTGGTTATGATTACGCTAAAGAAAATTACAGAGGAAAGTATGACTTTACAATAAGGCCCTTAGGTTCTTCAAAGAGGATGTTCCTAAATGGTAGTGAAGCCATAGCTACTGGAGCCATAGTTGCAGGTTGTAAGTTCATGGCAGGCTATCCTATGACCCCCACATCACTAATACTAGAGTTCTTTGCTTCGAAGGCAAGGGATTACAACCTTGTATTCGTCCAGTCTGAAGACGAGTTGGCAGCCATTAACATGGTAATTGGCGCAGGATATGCTGGTGTTAGAGCCATGACAGCTACAGCAGGGGATGGTTTCGCCCTTATGGTAGAAGGATTAGGACAAGCAGGCATGACAGAGACTCCGATAGTTGCTGTAGTAGGGCAACGCCCTGGTCCTGCTGTAGGCTTACCAACAAGAACTTCCCAGGCCGATCTTCTTTTCATGATTGGAGCTGGCAACGATGAATTCCCGAGAGCAGTCTTTACACCTAGTACTATAGAGGATGCCTTCTGGCTTACCATTAAAGCCTTTAACATTGCAGAGAAGTACCAGATACCTGTCATAATCCTGATAGACCAGCATTTAGCCGATTCTTATCGCACTGTGGATAGGTTCGATCTATCAAAGGTGAAGATAGAGAGGGGAGAAATGCTATCAGAAGAGCAGATTAAGGCTATGGGGCCATACAATTATAAAAGGCACCAATTTACTGAGTCAGGAGTTTCACCAAGAGCCATTCCTGGAACACCAGGATGTTTAGTAGTAACAGATGCAGACGAGCATAATGAAGAAGGCCATATTATTGAAGATGCCGAGACTAGGACAAAGATGGTTCTAAAGAGGCTAAGAAAGTTTGAGGGTGTTAAAAAGGAGATAGAACCTCCTAAAATCTACGGACCTGAAGATGCAAAGATAACCCTAATAGGATGGGGATCGACCTATGGTGCTATAAGAGAAGCCGTCGATACTCTGAGAAAGGATGGAATAGACGTGAACATGCTATACATTAATGTTGTCTGGCCCTTCCCAAAAGATGAAGTATCATTGGTATTATCTAAGGCAGAAATGAGCTTTGTCATAGAAAACAATGCCACTGGCCAATTAGCTTATCTGATAAAATCAGAAACTGGCAGGGAAGTGAATGAAAAAATTCTGAAGTTCGATGGAAGACCATTTTCGCCAACACATATAGTAAAAGAAGTAAAGAAGAAGGTGAAAGGCTAATGGTAACGCTAAAGGATTATGAAGGAGGACCAACAGCTTGGTGCCCAGGCTGTGGCAATTTTTCCATCTTGCTAGCAGTAAAAAGAGCTTTAGTTGAAATGAATTTAGAGCCGTATCAAGTGCTTATAGTGTCTGGAATAGGCCAAGCGGGTAAATTACCTCACTACATGAGATGCAATACTCTAAATGCTCTCCATGGAAGAGCTGTTCCGGAGGCTATCGGTGCAAAGTTAGCTAATCATGAATTAAAAGTGATAGCTGTTGGTGGAGATGGTGATGGTTACGGAGAAGGAGGTAACCATTTTATGCATGCCATACTAAGGAATATAGACATAACTTATATCGTTCATAACAATCAAATCTACGGACTAACGAAAGGACAGGCTTCTCCGACTAGTGACAAAGGCTTTGTCACAAAGACTACTCCTGAAGGTGTTATATCTTTGCCTTTTAACCCACTAGCTTTGGCGATATCTCTTGGCGCAACCTTTGTAAGCAGAGGATTTGCTGGAGAAGTTGACCATTTAGTCGAATTGATAAAGAAGGCAATGCAGCATAAAGGCTTCGCTTTGGTAGATGTTTTACAACCATGTGTTACTTTCAACAAGTTGAACACTTGGGAATGGTATAGAAAGAGAGTCTACAAGCTCGAGGGTACGGATTACGACCATACCAATAGATTAACTGCATTCCAAAAAGCTCTTGAATGGGGAGATAGAATCCCTATTGGAATCATATACAAAAGCGATAGATTGACTTTTGACGAGCAACTACCAACGCTGAAAAAGGGACCGCTAGTAAAGCAGAAGATAGATCCATTGGCATGTGAAAAGATACTAGATGAATTTATGTAATGAAAAGATCATTAAGCATTTGAATCACTAAGGAATTATCGAGTAATTTATCATGTTCCCTTCACGATCAAATACTGCAATATCTCTTTCAGAATTATAAGGATAGGCCATTATGACCATTATTCTTCCATAGAAGTTATTCAAATCTCCCAAAGATGGTTTTAATACTCCAGATGGGTGCGAATGAGCCACGCCAACTATTGATAAATCTAGAGGAAGCATATGAAAGGGAAAGCTTGAAAAGCCTTCGCCATGAGTAGCAAGAGGCGGTATTACTGTTTCCTTCACTAAAATTTCATCTTTGCTTATCTTCCCCCTAAGAAGGAGTATGCCTTCGTTTGGGTGAAAGGTTTTAGCATAGCTCAGGAGGCTATTCATTACCGAGGCTTTGAAGGTAATTTTTTTGAACATGGTATTACTCCTAAAGACCCTGCAAATAAATAGTAAATGTTAATCTTTATTCTTTTTAATACTCTTCAAATAATCTTCTCTAATTTTTGTTGCCAATTCCCCATCTTCGATTATGAATGCACCGCGGTAGCCACATTCCCTGCAGTCCCAAAGACGCCATAATTGAGGAAGGCCTGATGCCCAAAATATATCAGTTAAACCACAACGAGGCAGAACTTAGTCCCTCTTTTACTCTCAGTCATTCTTGTTCTGATAGAACATATTTCTTTTAGAATTTAATGTTATCAAAGGGAAAATAATGCTTCAAAAAGAGAAGGGATTCCATAGGATTATAAGCTAAACGTTAATTTACCCCTTAGTTTCATCGATTGGTTGACATGAGCATTATAACGCCAGAAGAGATGGCTATAGCTGATGAGAATTCAGAGTATCTAGGAGTGCCTAGATTGTTATTAATGGAAAATGCAGGAAAGGCTATAGCAGATGTTGCAAAAGAGAGGCTGAAGAAAAATCAAAAGAATAAAGTCGTAATAGTAGCTGGAACTGGGAATAATGGAGGAGATGGTTTAGCATGTGCAAGGCACCTTGCCAATCAAGCAGATGTAATGATTATCTTATTAGGAAGAGCTGAAGAAATTAAGACTGAAGAAGCATCAAAGAATTGGCAAATTATCGAAAAGATGATTCTTAATATTCGATATGCTCAAGCTCCTGATGCTCAATCCTTGATGAATTTGAAAAGTGAGATAGAAGATGCAGATATAATAATTGATGCGATATTTGGTACTGGTATAAAAGACAAGATAAGAGAGCCTTTCTCATCAGCCATTGATGTAATAAATTCATCAAAGGGCTTCAAGATAGCCATTGATGTACCATCAGGATTAGACCCTTTAACTGGGAATGTTCATGATAAATCTGTAAAGGCAGATGTTACCGTAACTTTGCATAAAATGAAATCAGGATTGATTAATAGAAAGGAGATAACAGGTAATGTTATAATCGCTCCAATAGGCATGCCTCCAGAGGCTGAGATAGTAGTCGGTCCTGGCGATGTGCACTATTCTATAAAACCAAGAGACAAATATTCAAAGAAAGGGGACTTTGGTCGCTTATTGATAGTAGGGGGTAGCAAAGAATACTCAGGGGCACCAACGTTGGCAGCCTTAGCTGCTCTTCGCACTGGCGTTGATATAGCTATTATTGCTGCGCCAAAGAGTGTTGCTGATGTGATAAGGTCCTTTTCCCCAAACCTTATAGTAAGAAGGCTCAAGGATGATTATCTAACATCGGAAGATATGCCAGAATTGAAGAGTTTAGCAGAGAGATGCACAAGCATGCTAGTGGGTCCAGGTCTAGGATTGGAAGAGGAGACAAAGACTGCCATTCTGAGCTTCATGAAAGAATTAGGAAAGGATAAGCCAATGCTAATTGATGCAGATGCTCTAAAGGCTTTATCAGAAGAACCTACTAGCTTGAAGAATTATCCAACTATAATAACACCTCATGCAGGAGAGTTTGAAATAGTAACTCATAGCAAAATAGCACCGCCAGATAGGCTTGAGGATAGGATGGAGCAAGTTAAAAGAGAGGCGAAGAGAATGGGTTTGACTATCTTATTAAAGGCTCATGAAGACATAATTTCTGATGGGGATCGTCTCAAGATAAATCTGACCGGAAATCCAGGAATGACGGTTGGTGGTACGGGAGACGTATTGTCAGGAATAGCTGCTACTTTCTTGGCTTGGGGAGTGAAGCCCTTTAGAGCTGCTTGCGCTGCTTCTTTCGTATCTGGATTTGCTGGAGATTTAGCGACAAGAGATAGAGGATATCATATCGTTGCAACGGACGTTATAGAGAAGATTCACGAAGTGTTGAAGAAGTTTGATACTCCTCCATTCAATATTTGAAGATTAGAAAGAGCTTTAAACGCCCTTTTTATAGGTGGCTTTGATCAAAATGTCTTTTGAGAGAAGAAGAACTTTTAGCTGGACAGAGATCCAGCATATTATAATTGCTTGGCTTGTACTTGGATTGGCTTTCTCTGTAGCCATATCCGGACCTTTCAATATCAATTACTTAGGATCTTTCCTACAAGTATTCATGATCTCTCTATTGACAATAGGCGCTGGATTCGTTGGACATGAACTAACTCATAAATTCGTAGCCCAAAGATATGGATGCTTAGCAGAGTTTAGAATGTGGCCCTTAGGGTTGATACTTGCTCTATTTTTCGCATTTTTCCTGGGAGTCGTATTTGCAGCCCCCGGAGCAGTTTATATTACACCAGCTTCATTCGGTTTAGGCGCTGGCATAACCAGAAGAGAGAATGGGATAATATCTCTATCAGGCCCCCTCACAAACGTTCTCTTCGCAGTAATCTTCTTTTTGCTCACCTTTCTCAACGGGCTATTGTATAATATAGGATCTTTAGGATTTTTCATTAATCTTTTCTTGGCAGCCTTTAATTTGATACCTTTCCCACCTATGGATGGGCACAAAGTATTCGTATGGAGCAAAGGAATTTGGGCCATCGTTGCAATACCATTATGGGTAGTCATTATACTGATTTACTGATCTAATCATATTTTTACCCTTGGCTTCAACTCTAAAATATTTTTACCATTCGTTAAAATTATCTTTATCTTGAACATATAAAGTTCCTGAGTATAATAATTTAGGCTCAGAAATGACTAACTTTATAAAAAAATGGGTGAAGAAGGAGCCTGAAGGTTTTCGAGAAAAGGTAGGAGATGCTCTCAAATCTAAGGCTTTCTTAAAGCCCATGATAGAGAATGCCATAAAACAGATTCAAATTCAGGTGAATAAGCTCGACTCTGCCTGCATTAGGCTTAGGGATAAAGGATTAAAAATCTTCAACGATATTGTTTCGGCTATTCAAAGACAAGATTTACAGCATGCATCCATATTTGCGAATGAGCTTGCAGAAGTCAGGAAGATAAATAAGATGGTCACACAAGCCAAGCTCGCTTTAGAGCAGATAGCGTTAAGGCTAGATACTGTAAAGGAATTGGGTGATGTAACCATTACATTAAGTCCAGCCATTTCTGTGACAAGAAATATCGGATCAGAACTATCGAAAATAGCCCCCGAAGCTGAAAAGGAGATCGAAGAGATAGGCAGCATACTTAGCGAAATCATCGTGAGCGCTAGCCAAACTAGCGCAGAAAGCATAAGCTTTGAAGCTGTAAATGAAGATGCGGAAAAGATCATCTCTGAAGCATCGGTAGTGGCTGAACAAAGAGTAAGGGAGATTTTCCCCGAGCTTCCTAAATCTCTTAACCAAATGATAGATGAAAAAATACCAGAAGAAGCGTAATAGCTAAGCTTATGCTAAAAGAAAAATGTGGATTTATGGCACATAAAGAATGATATTGAATGATATTTAATGTCTAGAAACATGCATTATTCTAGGGTAATTAGCCTCCCATATCTTCCTACGTTCAGCCTCAATTCTCCTCTGAAGCTATTAGTGTAACCATTCTCTATCCTTACCCTAGAACCTACCTGAACTTTGTCTATGTCATCATCCCAAAGTGACAACTTTACTGTGCCTGAAGCGTCTTGCAAGATGCAGTCTGCAACTCTTGCCTGTTGTCCAGTCCTTAATGTGACAGTCCTTGGTTCAGGGATCTCTGAGATAATTCCCTCAACATCAACCTTCCTCATACCGTCTCTTAATTCGCTTATCTTCATCGACTCTCAACTGTTGTTATAAATATGATATATATAACTTTGAGCTTTTAAATGATGATTTAATCCAAGAGAACTAGACCTGTTAGAGTTATCTTATCACGAGGCTCAAATGTGGCTTCTAATCCTGCTTTCTTTACAGTAGTATAAACATCTATTCCAACTGACTCCATACTGGGTCTAGCCTCATAAGGATGCTTGCAAGGCATATTTGGGTCACATTTTTCACATAACCTGCAAGAAGTTGCTATCAGACCTGTGGCAAAATAGTATCCCTGATTGAAAGCCTCTCTTTCAATGAGTGTAACTATTTTGTGTAACTCCTTCCAAGCCATATCCATTGAGTTTTCCAACTTATGCCCCATCTCTCTAAACAAATCGGGTAGAGTTATACCATTGCCCTTTATCTTTGTGGCTAACTCATGTGGGTAAGGAAACTCATACTGAATGATTAATGCATATCTGTATTTCTGAAGGTATCTAGAAAATTCTTGTGGTGATGGGGTAAAGGGAGGGCACATTAAACACTGCCCATACCAATTACATGGAGGGTATCTGCATTTCAATAGTACTCTTTCGTCAACTATTACTTGTTTAGCCCTAATAGGCTTTGCCTTGCTTGCCCCGCTTTTAACGGCTATCTCACATAATTCTTTTGCATAAGCTCTTAATCTTTGTAGACTAGACACAGGGTTATTGTCCTCCTTTGTTGATTTCTATTAATTTCAAATCTAATAAAAATTGCTGAAAGTAACTTTTTAAAGCCTTATGCTTAAATCCATTTCCATTGAACTGCTTTGACATGGCCATACCATATGATTTGATAGTACTTGCTTCTATTGTTTTTGCTGTAACCTTCTCTCTTACTTATTTATTTACATTCGCCTTGGTAAAAACCCTACCGAGAAGAGGGTTGGTAGCTGAAGATTATCACAAGCTAAGCAGACCAAAGGTAGCATGGCCAGGAGGGCCTGCTATTTTTTCATCCATCTTAATTGTTGAGTTGTTCCTATACCTTATTTATGGAGACTTAAGAATATTATCCATAGCCTTAGTAACGATAATAGCAGGGATAATAGGCCTTATCGATGATAAATGGAGATTAAAAAATGGCATTATTAAGCCTGTTTTGCTTATCTTGGCGAGTCTGCCTATCCTTCTCTTGGATATTTATGGAGAAATTTATGTTCCCTCCCCTATATTTCCTATTTTTGGTAGTGTTAGGCTCTATTACGTTTATCCCATACTTGTTTTAGCAGCTGTACCAATAGTATCAAACGCTACGAATATGATGGATGTTTTAAACGGTGCATTGAGTGGTTTCATGACGATAGCAACTGTACCTTTAGTGTTTTCTCTAATATTAAGGGCAGATTACAATATAATGATGGCATCTTTGCCATTGATGGGATCATCTCTTGCCTTTTTCATATTTCATAGATATCCCTCAAAGATATTCCCAGGGGACTCTGGCAGTCTGGCTTTAGGTGCTATGTTTTGTGCAATAGCGATAGTAGGCAGGGTTGAAGTAGTAGCAATAATATCCATCCTTCCTGCCATACTGAACTCTTTCTTCATCTTATCGAGCGTAAAAAGATTAGTGGAGCATAGATCTATAAAGACAAGGCCGACTATTCTTCTTCCAAACGAACAGCTCGCCGCATCCAAAGAAACTTCAGCACCGATAACTTTGGTGAGAATGATACTTGCAGAGGGTCCCTTATCTGAAAAAGACGTAGTATCGAACATCCTTAAACTTTCAGCCTTTTCAGCCTTTCTTGCTGTAATGACAGCTTTGTTGACAGCGTGGGGAATTTAGTTTGAAATTAAGGCTTCTTCCTTTGATGGGGATAATTGGATTTGCTTGGCTTCTCATTTTTTTAGGGTTATACATAATATTCTATTTAATTGTACCTATCAACATATTCCCTGAAAGAACCGATTATGTGTCCATTTTTCTCAATTCACTGCTTAAAGTTGCATCATCTGCAACTCTAGCTTTCCTATGGATTATAATAATGATAAAATTGAGAGATTTTTACATGAAAAGGAAGTTATCGGCTTAACTAATGATCATAGACTCTTCTCCCAATCCTCTCTTTTCCTGTCATATTCATCTCGTGAATAGACACGCTTTGCTGGTACGCCCATCACTACAGTATCTTGAGGCACATCCTCAGTCACCACAGAACCCATGGCTACTACGCTATTCTTCCCTATCTTCACTCCTGCTTTTATTATGGAGCCAGCACCTATTACTGCTCCATTCTCTACTAATGTTCCAGAAAGCCTTTTGCTTGGAGGATATGGATCATTGGTAAATATAGCACCAGGTCCTATGAATACATTATCGCCTATCACAGTCAATGGAGGTATGTAGACATTGCCCTCTATCTTACAATTTTTGCCTATCTTGACTTTATAATCTATGTGTGAGAGAGATCCTATTACCACATTGTCTCCTATCTCTGTACTATCTCCTATGTATGTAAAGTTCCAAATCTTAACATTCTTCCCAAGCTTAACATTCTTTCCAATATGGTTAATGGTTTTGAAACCTTCAGAAGACTTGCTCATAGATTATGGGTATTCTTTGATATGTTTTAAACTTAATTAAGATTCAAGTATATAGAAGATCCTGTCTCATGTGAGATCATAGAAGCTTCGACTATCTTTGTTACATTCACTCCATCCAATCCTGTGACTAAGGGTTTGCTTCTCTCCTTTATGCACCTTATAAAATCCTTAAGCTCAATGAGGAGGGGTTCCTCCCACTTCTTTCTTGGAATTATTGTGCCTTCATCGCTGTCTATCCTCAACTCTTGTGTTATGAAGTCTATAGTGACTATACCTCTTATGCAAACAACTTCAAGCTCTCTGATTTTTTTGGGTGTCAGCCAGTTTGCGACTATAAAAGCAGTCTTTTGGTTACTAAATCCTAGAGTTATGACAGCAAAATCAGGACCTTCGTGTTCATTTAGAACTTTGCCCGTCCTTGCAAAGGTCAATTTTGGCTCCTCCTCAAAGATCCATCTAGCAGTATCTATATCATGAACAGCTGTATCCATTATTACTCCCACGTCTTTGATCTTTCCCGTCCAGACATTCTCTCTATGTAGTTCCAAAAGTAAAGGTTCGCCAAGCTTCCTACTCTTCAGTAAATTCTTTAATTCTATGATTGCTGGGTTAAAGCGTTCTATAAAGCCAACAGTCAATATCACATTCTTTTCCTTAGCCAACTCAACCAATCTCTCACCTTCTATGGATTTGTAAGTTAGAGGTTTCTCTACGAATGTATCAAGGCCAGTTTTTATCGTCTTTTCAGCGATCTCATAATGAGTGGAGCTTGGTGTGCATATAGTAACTGCGTCTAACTTTTCACTTTTCAGCATATCATCCAATCTTTTGTAACCTTTAACCTGATATCTTTCTTCGAATATCTTGACTTTAGCCTCATCTATATCACAAAAGCATGATAGGGCGCCTAAATCGTTTAACACTCTTAGATGATTCTTCCCCCATCCTCCGACTCCAACAACCCCTATCTTGGGCATCTCTATTCACATAATTTCCATTTTAATAGTAAATTAGCTTTTTGTATAAATGTGCTTGAAAGCTCATCTATCAACTCCTTTACAATCGAATCAGCGCAACTTATTTATTCGTATTGATATTATGTGGTTAATAGCGATCAAAAGTGGTTGGCATGAGTAGAGAAGAAATTCCTCCCTGGTTAAGAGAGCAACTGGCAAGGTTCGACCAATTACAGCAAAACCTTCAAGCCATACTAGTTCAGAAGCAACAGGTGGAGTTAGAAATGGCCGAGATAGATAGAGCTATCAACGAATTAAAAAAAATCGATCCTGAAAATACCGTCTACAAGTATGCTGGGTCAATATTAATAAAGGTCAAAAGGGATGATATGCTAAAAGAGCTTGAAGAAAGAAGAGAGATAGCTAATACTAGATCTTTGGTATTGGCTAAGCAAGAGACGAGAGTGAGAGAGAGTGTAAAAGAGCTACAGGCCAAGATAGATGATGCTCTACGCTTCAAACCTCCATCATGAAAATGATACCATCAACAAAGCTCAGAAAGTTCCCTTTAATCGAAACGAAAAGGTTAAGATACGCCATTGTTCTCTGCCATAGAAATGCGGATGTAGACGCATACTGCTCAGCTTATGCTGTCACATCATTTCTTAAACAGATAAACCCTAGAGTTGGTGTTAGCGTTGCTTCACCTAAAGGGCTCAGCAAACTTACAAAAAAAGTTCAAGACAATTTTAGAGTAGACCTAATAGAGTCCCCAAACATCTCAGAAGCAGATTTGATAGTAGTTGTCGATACAGGAGACATATCGCTCTTGGAAGGTTGGGGCGATGAACTTAAATCCTCAAAGTCTACAAAAGTATTCATAGACCATCATCCTTTGACAAAATCCATAAAGTCTATAGCAGACCTTCTATTAATCGATGAAAAAGCATCTTCATGCGCTGAAATCGTCTATGAAATTTTTAAGGCAAAAAGAGTCAAATTGACACAGGAAGTAGCCCAAGCGCTTCTCACAGGGATACTATTCGATTCACAGCACTTGACCATAGCCGATTGTAGAACAATCAAGATTGTGGCGGAGCTATGTAAAAGTGCTTCTTTGACTTTTTCCAAAGAGTTACTCGAAATGCCCCGGAGTATTCCTGAAATTATAGCCCGTATAAAAGCCATAAAAAGATTGGTAGCTTACAGAGCAAAAGATTGGATTATAACCATAACAAATGTTAGCTCTTTCCAAGCATCTGTTGCCAATTATATGTTAAATCTGGGTGCAGACGTGGCTTTTGCCTTAGGAGGGCGTGGAGATGAAGTAAGAGGCAGTTTGCGTTCTACTCAATCTTTTTACTCGAATACAAACGTGCACTTAGGGATAGACATAGCCCAGAAATTAGCCACTATTCTTAAAGGAAAAGGTGGAGGACACTCCACTGCTGCATCTCTTACTTCTTCATGTACTATAGATGAAACTGTATCTTTTTTTCTCTCAACTTTATCTGATAGGCTTGGGTTCGAAATAGAGAAAATTCAATGATTTTTATATACGCTGATGAAGGGTTAAAGGACAAGCCAAACTCTCGGATTAGTAAAAGTTTTTCTATATATGGTTTTAAAACAGAATTGCGGGGGCTTTAGAGCACTTGATTGGTTCAGATGTTAAAAAAAGTTCCTCAGTTCTTATAGAAATAGTGAGTAAGAACCTTTCAGATGTATCTGAGGAAGAAGTGGGCAAGTGCATAGAACTTTTATTATCTCGCCGCGATAAGGAAATATTCATAATGGGTGCAGGTAGAAGCGGCTTGGTAGGAAGAGCCTTTGCCTTAAGGCTTCTTCACCTTGGTTACAAAGTCCACATTTTGGGGGAGACCCTCATGCCCTCTGTGAGCAAAGATGATCTCGTAATAGCGATTTCAGGCTCAGGCTCCACAAAGCTTGTCATAACCGCGGTAGAGGCCGCAAAGCGCGTAGGTGCAACCATAATGGGCATTACTTCCTACCCGGATTCATCCTTAGGAAAGCTATCAGATTACATTCTTCAGGTTAAAGGTAGGATCATGCCAACAAAAGAGGCGAATGGTAGAGATTACTTTGCAAGACAGATACTAGGTCTTCATGAGCCTCTTGCCCCTCTTGGCACTCTCTTCGAAGATACTTGCATGATTCTACTAGATGCCATGATCCCTGTGTTGATGAGTAAGCTCAAAATAAGTGAAGAGGAACTAGGAAAGCGTCATTCTAATATAGAATAATAACATTATAGGCATCAAAAAGACTTAAGTAGAATAGATAAAAACTTAAATATAATAGCAAAGCGCGAAGCGTAACTTGTATCAAAGTAAGTGATGAACTTTGCCAAGATATAAAACAACTGCTGAAGCCTTGAAAATCATAAGGAACAAAGATCAGATTAGGAACATAGGAATAATCGCCCATGTCGACCATGGAAAGACCACGATGAGTGATAGTTTGCTTGCTGCTTGTGGTATGTTAAGTCCTTCGGTGGCAGGTCAGGCTTTGGCTTTAGATTACATGGATCTTGAGCAACAAAGGCAGATGACCATCAAAGCTGCCAACGTTACTCTATATTACGAGTACAAGAATACGCCTTACGTGATAAACTTGATAGATACTCCCGGGCACATAGACTTTACAGGAAAAGTAACCAGAAGTCTTAGAGCGATAGATGGTTGTGTTGTGGTTATAGACGCTGTGGAAGGAGTAATGACTCAGACTGAGACTGTTACTCGACAGGCTTTGGAAGAAAGAGTTCGTCCTGTTTTATACATAAATAAGATAGATCGCTTGATCAAAGAGCTTCGCTTAACTCCAGAGAAGATGCAGAACTGGTTAGCAAACATAGTGAATGACTTTAACCAATTGATCGACATTTATGCTGAGCCTGAATTCAAAGAAACTTGGAAGGTTAGCATACCTCGTAATTCAGTGGCCTTTGGTTCCGCAAAGGATCGATGGGGCCTCAACTTTATGATAGCTCAGCAAAAAGGAGTTAAATTTAGCGATATAGTAAAAGCTTACAATGAAGGTAATGAGGCTGAATTAGCCGAAAAGCTTCCTTTACATGAAGCAGTCTTGTCCATGGTCATAGAACATCATCCTCCACCCCATTTTGCCCAAAAGTATCGTATCCCAAGGATTTGGAAGGGAGATCTAGATTCAGAAGTAGGAAGATCCCTTCTATCCTGTGATGAGAATGGACCAAAAGTCATGATGATAACGAACGTTATAGTAGATCCACAGGCAGGAGTGGTAGCTGTAGGTAGACTTTTTTCAGGCAGTATTAGTGATGGTGATATTGTCTACTTGTCAGAAGCTAAAAGAGAGGGAAGAGTACAATCTGTCAATATGTTCATGGGACCGTTTAGGGAGATAGTTGGAAGCTTGACAGCAGGCAATATCCCGGCTTTGCTAGGCTTAGAACATGCAAGGGCTGGTGAAACGATATCGTCAGTAAAGGGCATAGTTCCTTTTGAACAGATAAAGTATGTTTCAGAGCCTGTAGTAACGATAGCTGTAGAATCTAAGTATCCTAGAGATTTACCTAAATTAGTGGATTCTCTTAGAAAGCTCAGCATCGAAGATCCAAACCTTATCGTTAGGATCAACGAAGAGACAGGAGAGATGCTCATGTCAGGGATGGGAGTATTGCATTTAGAAATAGCCACCACTATGATCCAACAGCAAGGCTTAGAGATAATAACTTCTAAACCTCTTATCAATTATAGAGAAACTATAAGAGGCAAAGCTGGACCTGTCATGGCAAAGTCTCCCAACAAGCACAACAGAATCTTTATGAGAGTCGAGCCATTACAAGAAGATATAGTAGAACTGATTAGAAATGGTACCATTCATGAAGGTCTTGATAGAAAATCTATAGCAAAAATATTGAGAGACAAAGGATGGGATGCAGAAGAAGCAAGAAATGTGGTAACCATAGACAACAGGGGCAATATTCTCATAGATGCGACAAAAGGTGTTCAGTATATGCAAGAGTCCATAGACATGATAAGGTCTGGTTTCATGGATGTTATGGAGAACGGACCTTTGGCTTATGAGTATTGCAGAGGAATAAAGGCTATTTTGCACCATGCCGAATTTCATAGCGATCCTGCCCATCGCACATACGCTCAATTGATGCCAGCCTCAAGGCGATCTTTGCTTGGTGCTTTATTGCTAGCAGATCCTGTTTTACTTGAACCAGTATTAGGTATAGAAGCAAAAGCTCCAACAGAACTAGTAGGTCAAATAGTTAGCGTCATCTCTTCCAAGAGAGGTAGAATCCTGACCATAGACCAGAAAGAGTTCACAACAGTTATCATGGGAGAGATACCAGCTGCAGAGACTTTTGACTTGAGCGAGGTTATGAGGGGCGCTACTGCTGGGAAGGCTTTATGGTCTACTCACTTTAAGATGTGGAGCCCTGTACCATCTAGCATGCTAACAACATTGATAGCGGAAGTAAGGAAGAGGAAAGGTTTGAAGCCTGAGCCGCCAAGTCCTGATGAATTTATAGATAAAGAATGACGCTAAAAGATTTAAAATTCATAACAAAATACCTATCAAGAGCAGGGCAAGTCTCAGGGAAGGTGAGGACTAAGCACTGGCTCCAATTTATAGTATATGCATAACCAATTATAATACGATAGATACTATTAGAGAGTCTTTAGAGAGCATATTAAACCAAATCGATGATAGGTTTGAAGTTATAGTTGTGGATAACTATAGCACAGATGGCTCTAGAGAAATATTGGAGAATTATGCAAGGCAAGGAAAGATAAAACTAATACTTGAGAAATGCACGAGAGGGCGTGGAAGACAGATAGCCTTTGAAAACTCACAGGGAGACTATATAATCTCAGGCCTTGACATGGATGATGTATTCTATCCAGTCCTTAAAGAAATACTCAAGATATATCACTCAAAGTATGAAGGTTGCGTTGGTTTAACGAAGGGCCAGATAAGCCCTAGATGGGTTGCTAAAGCAGTTGGCTGGAAGGACTTGCAGTCCAGAGAGGATATGGATTACATAAGAAGAGCTTCAAAACTTGTACCTGTTGTGGAATTGTATCCGATGGATAAATTCGTAAGGATAGGAAAGAATTTCTGGCGAAAGAATTTAATTAACAGGGCAAGGGAGCGTTTCATAAAGTATCTTTGTATGTATGAGTTGGGAGAGAACCCTTGGAAAGTAGAGATAAGGCTGAATCCATGGTACGATAAGTTTCCTCTTGTAATAATAGCGATCCTGGCAAAGATTTGGAAGAGAACTCATAAGGTCAGGATCATATAAGAGAATTAATAGATATGACGTTAGCTAGACTTGTGATAGTAATCCTATTTAAATAAAGAAGTAAGATTGGTCAATATAAAGTCCTTCAGGTTGAACTCATACTAACAGATATTCTTCAACTATTTATAGTTTCTGTAAGCTATAATAAGTTTCTTTTCCTTTGATATTGAAAATTTTAATTTTTAACTTTTTGGGTTATTTCTCTTAGTCTTTCTTTGATGACTCTCCAGAATAACGCCAATGTTAGTATACACTAAGAAAGAGTAGTCGGGTGAAAACCCAATATCTTCTGGTAAAACACACTCTTTATTCATGTGCACGTACTCAGCATTAGTAAGTCCTTTTGAATAAGCAAACCTGTTAATCATAGCTATCAAGTAAACAAGCCATAGATCGACACATGTACCATGCTCTAAGCACCTAGCATTTTTAGATTTGATGTCAATAAGTAAATCCATCTTTAACTAGAATAAATGTTTACGATTCACTTCATTACAAAATTGCCTTGCTTCCTTAATGGCTCGGCTGATTACCAACTCCAGCACAACTGCCAAGTTAACCTAATTAATACTGGGTCAATAGGCAAAAACGTAACTCCAATTAATTCCTCTCTCTACATCTTCGACTTTATAACCATACTTCGATAAGAGAGCAATGACCTTGTCCCTATTCGAACGCCACAGTTCCCTATCCGACTCTGCCCCTTCCACGTCTATCTTTATCCAGTCGACACGCTTTATATTATGATCTCTTATCACTTCATCCATAGGGTAAACATCAACTTCGATAAATCCACAATGTTTATCTTCGACAAATGAATGGTGCCCATGACTTCTCCCGATGAAAAGTCTTAGCTTGGCTCTTGAACTCCATGCGCCTATATTCAAAGCTATTACATTACCAAGATTATTGAGCTCTACGTTTCTCTTCAAGATAGAGAAGTTATCTGGATGAGCTTCAACTGCTAAAACCTTACCAGTGTACCTAGCAAGACCTAACGCATATTTGCCTATATGTGCGCCAATGTCGATAAAGACATCCTCCTTATGGGGCTTAATTATTCTGACAATATCTTTCTCAAAAGAAGGAGAAACGATCTTGTAGTCATCGTGGTTACGAATTATATATTTTATACCATGAATAATAACGATCCCACTAAGATTTTCATCTACGCGTTTTCTTAATAAAACATATGCACGCCCTCTGAAGACTTTTGGCACTGATGCTAAAATACACCATTTAAGAAATCTGAACTTATAAAATCCCTTCCAATACCTTATTGACAAAAGACTCTGAGTAACATCCCTTATATATCCAATTAACGAGGGCATTCATCTCACTTCGTCTATTATCTCTATCATTCTTTTTTGAAAGGCTTCTTCTGAAAACTTTTTGGCTATTTCTGGAAATTGTGGCGCAAGATTATCGTTCTTTCCATCTAATGTTTCAACTAATTTCAAAGTGAAATCATCAATACCATTGTATCTAAGCTGGGAAAAAGGAACTATCTCGGGAGCACCTCCAGAATTATGGACTATTGGAATGCATCCCGCACTCATAGCCTCTACTATGACCAGACCAAACGGTTCATCCTTCATGCTATGTACAAAGATTTTAGCCTTCGAAACTATTTCAACAAGTCTCTTAAAAGGTATATTCTCATGTAGTATTATGTTTTTTAATCCTAGTTTATTTATCTCCATCTTTATTTTATTAAGCATGATTTTGCTAGAAGGAGTTCTGATAGTGCCAATCATGTGTAACTTCTCTTCCCTGCCCATTTTTTGAAGTCTTTCCATCACTCTAACTTGTAATAATTGGTTTTTCTCTTGGGAGAATCTGCTCACACTAACTATATCTTGCTTTTCATCGAATGGAATATCATTCTTCCATTTGTTAATTTCAACTGGAGGATAAACTACTTCTGGATAAATACCCCAAACTCTTTGGCACCATTTCGCAGTAAAATGACTGTTAGCCAACAATCTTGTGTATCTAAGATTCTTGATAGCACTATTGACTATCCCATAAAAAGGCAGAAAGTAGGCTCTCCAAAAACCATGCCTATATTTGCCTGCTCTATCTAACTCTGCTGTAACAGGGAAGTGGCAATAGGTAATCTCAGGTATCTTTCCAAACCATAACGGTAATATTGTTCCACTAATATCTATCAATAACTCATTCTTCTTTCGGTAGAATCTTACTAATGAGTGGTTGATCAGGTTCTGATAAATACCAAACAATGGGAGATCAAATGTTATTGTGTTGACTATCTCTGCATTTATTTTCTTGCCGAAAATCCTTGCTATGTCTTCGTTATTTACTCCACCACTACAATAGAGAGTAACATCATGACCCTCATTTTCTATTGCTTCTACTAGACTTATTGTTGTTCTTTCAACGCCGCCCAATGTATTAAGGTACGTGCTTATAACGCCTATCTTCATCTACGTTCATACTCTGGAATCTTATTAGATAAATTTTAACTTTAAGGTTATAAAGCAATAAGGATTGTGAGCCTTGATGGAATATTCAAGAATTTTGGTAACAGGCGGAGCAGGCTTTATTGGGAGCCATACAGTAGATAGGCTCCTTCAGGAAGGCTTTGGAGTAACTGTTTTGGACGATCTATCTACAGGTAGAATTGCTAACATAAAGCATCACTTAAAGAATAGAAGGTTCAGGATGATAGAAGGCGACATAAGAGATGAAAAAGTTGTAAGAAGAGCATTAAAAGGAATAGAAGCTGTTATTCACGAAGCAGCTATTAGTAGCGTAGAAGAATCCATCAAAGATCCCATAAAGACAAATGATGTCAACCTGAATGGCACTCTGAATTTATTGAATTTGAGCGTAAAAGAGGGAGTGAAACGCTTTGTATTCGCCTCATCGGCTTCCGTTTATGGAGATTTAAATCCCCCCCTAAAAGAAGATTTTCAACCTAAACCCATGTCTCCTTATGCAGTCTCTAAGCTCTCTGGCGAATATTATTGCAAAGCCTTTCATAAGATTTATGGATTGGAAACTATATGTTTGAGATACTTCAATGTTTATGGACTAAGGCAGAGAAATAACCAATATAGTAGTGTAATAATAAATTTCATCGATAATCTGAAGAAGAATAAATCGCCAGTGATATTTGGCGATGGTTTACAGACAAGAGATTTCATTTACATTAGCGATGTTGTAGAGGCAAGCCTCATAGCTTTAAAGAGCAAAGAAGGTATTGGAGAAGTCTTTAACATAGCAACAGGAAAGCCTACTACTATTAATGAATTGGCTCAAACTATTATTGAACTTAAAGGAAAAAATAATCTTAGACCTATTCATGCTGAACCAAGAAAGGGAGACATAAGGCACAGTTATGCAGATATAGAAAAAGCAGAAAAAATTCTGAAATTTAGGGCAAAAGTATCACTAGAGGAAGGGTTGAAAAGGCTTTTATGAAGATAGCTTAAAGGAGATATGTGATGAGAGTCGATGTAGTTCTTCTGAAAAAGGATAGTAACAAACTCTACTTCAAACAGCTTAGAAAGCCTATACCGTAACTTTCCTGTTTGATCGTTATTGATTGTTCAACAGATGAAACTATTAAAGTTTTAAAGAATTATGAAGGGGTTGAATTTCATTACGATATTGGAAGCAATTTCGAGAAGTGGTTGGCTGAAACTATAGGCGACAAATAGTTAGCAGAACAGATTGGAAAATTGAAAAGCAAAAACCTCAGGAAAGAGTTTAATATCGATTTCATAAAATCGTTAACTAGGTTAAAGTGTTACCGCTGAACGATAATATAACTATGAAGGTTTTGTTAACTGCTGACAGAACTTTGATGAGCAATTATCGGAACGATGAGTTCTTGGGCTTTGGAACAACAGCGCCTCCAAACGTTGTTCCAGAATGGTTTTTCCAACTGCTCTTCTTTCCCCCAATAAAAACAATTAATGGCATTCCCATTCAAGCGCCTTATGGGCTTAGAAAGATTGAGGCTCAACTGTTAAACGAAGGATTCGAAGTTTTAACGGTTGATCCGGACCACCTTAGTAAATATTTAGATGACGCTAAGGCATTAGGAATCCATGTTATGGATCCTTTCGGTTTAGGTCCCGCATCATCCACATTCTTCCACATTTTAAAAACTGGTGAACCATATGTTGCAAAACACTTCCGCCTACTGCTTGAAAAACCAGAATTAGCCAAAGCGAAGAAACGTGGCCTAAAAATAATCGTGGGCGGACCTGGGGCATGGCAGCTTAGACTTAGACCAAAATTTGTTGATGAGCATGGAATTGACTGCATATTAGATGGTGAAACTGAAAAGATTGTTGGAAAAATATTTAGGACAGCAGTTGAAGGCGGTGAACTTCCAAAATTCTACGAAGTTGGCGCTAAAGAATCACCAAGTTTGGATGAGATACCTGAAATTAGAAACCCTTCAATAAACGGTTTAATCGAGATAGGACGAGGCTGCTGCCGTGGATGCCAATTTTGCAGCGTCACGTTAAGATCTCTAAGATGGTACCCATATGAAAAAATAGAAAAAGAACTCCGAGTAAACATGAATGCAGGAATAAAATATGCTATACTGCACGCTGAAGACGTGCTGCTCTACGGCTCAAAAACCGTGTTGCCAGACAGAGAAAAGGTGCTGAAACTGCATATGCTGTGCAAGCATTATGTTGAAACGTTAAGCTGGAGTCACACATCGATGGCTGCAGTTGCATCTGCCCCGGAACTTGTAGAGGAAATTGCAGAACTCATATTAAGTGATAAGCAGGAATTGTGGGGAACCGAAATTGGAATAGAAACAGGCTCGCCTGAACTTGTGAAGAAGGTTATGCCAGCCAAGGTTCGCCCATTCAAGCCTGAGCAATGGCCTGAGGTTGTTAAAACTGCTGCTGGCATCATGACGGATAACAACCTTGTTCCTGCATGTACTCTAATAACTGGTTTGCCCCAAGAAACTGAGGATGACGTAATAAAAACAATAGAGTTAATGGACGACTTGAGAGACTTCAAAAGTCTAATTGTGCCCCTGTTTTTCGTTCCATTAGGCAAATTAAAAGACAAAGACTGGTTCACAATGGAGCAAATGAGCGATCTGCAGATGGAGCTACTTATAAAATGTTTAAAGCATGACATTTACTGGACAAAGGTGATAATGAGATCATACTTCAAAGGAAAATGGTACAGTAGAATTTTATCCTTTCTATACTGGCTCTTTGTGAGAATAGTGGAAAGGAAGGCGAAAAGCGTCTACAACATGCCACTTAAAGCTGAAACCCACAGAGTAAAGGCGAAAACATGAAAATATGCCTAATTTCGCCTCCATATAATTCAGAGGACAAATCAATTGTTGGAGTATCATCGCCCCAATTAGGCTTAGCATATATTGCTTCAATGCAAACATCAGAAGAATGCAAATACATCGACATAATTGTTAAGGGAGAAGGCGAGGAGACAACCAAAGAATTAATCGAAACTATTGAAAAAGTGGCTCCGCTGAACGGAGTTAAGAGAATTACTTTCAGGAATAAAAATTAAATAATTGACGCTGGACCTAGACCGTTAATTTATGCCATGAATATGCATTAGAACCAATTAACTTGACCTTCATTTAGCTCGTTAGCTTGCTGGCTCACTAAGATTAGATGATTTTTTTGAATGCCACAATCTGGGATAAGTTCCTGCTTTCATTATTACGCGCTTTATTGAAAAAGCAATTCCTTTGTCAGCTTCCTTTATCTCCTTTGTTGACATCAAAGCCTCTCCTATTGCTACTAATTCTTTTTTCAAAGTGTAAAGGCAAACAATATCTCCTTTCTCAATATCAGGAGATAGTTGTAATATTCCAGGTACTGCCAACTTTGCCCCATGGCAAATAGCATCTACTGCAGAATCACGAATTACTACTGATTTGATAGAGGATGTTGCAAACTCTATAGGTTTTATCAACTGCCTAATCTTATCTTCTTTACCTTCATCTTTCCATTCATAAATAGCATCTAATAAATCATGAAGCCTTACCAATCCATCTGATTCGCTTAGATTGCTAACTTTTGTCCTTCTTAACTCTATCATAGTAGCACCACACCCTAATACTTCCCCCATATCATAAACGAGCTTTCTCACATAAGTCCCAGCCTGACAAAGAACTCTTAAAAGTATCAGCTTACCCTTTTGCTCTAACAGTTCTAGATCATAGATCTCGCGAGTCCTTATTTCCCTTTTGACAGAGGATCTTTGGGGAGGTCTTTGATAAATTTCTCCAATGAATTCAGATAGAACGCTTTTTAGCTTTGTTTCACTCACAGGATCATGAGTTCTTGCAACAGCGTAATACTCTTTAGACCCAAGCAAAAGTAGCGATAAGGCTTTAGTTGCCTCGCCTAAACCCACTGGCAATAAACCAGTTACAGGAGGATCAAGAGTACCACTGTGCCCTGCTTTATCAACTCCTAGCATCTTCCTCACCCATGATACTACTTCATGGCTAGTAGGTCCTGAAGGCTTGTCAAGAAGAATTAAGCCATAATCTAAAAGAACTTCTATGGGGCGTTTGTAAGGATAATAGCCATAATTCTCATCAGTCAAATCTTCATCTATAATTATCAAATCTTGCAAGAGCTTTCCCTTGATTTGATCACTAAACCAAACTAAAAACTCTTTTTGCTAATATTTTTCTTTAATCGATTTTTTATGTAGAGGTCAATGGCTTTTGAGACCATGTAGTAGACATCATCAGGACCGAACTTGTCAGTATTCAACACTAGATCAAAGGGGGTGAGATCTTCCCCAAAATCGAATCCATAAAGGCTTTTGTATATTTGTCTAGTCCTCTCGTCTTTATCTTTGATGATTTTTATGATTTTTTCAACTTTTATCGAGTCTCTTTTTGCAGCTCTCTCAGCTCTAACATCTAAAGAAGCTTTCAACCAAATTTTAAAGGCCTCTCCTTTGAAGAGCCATGGCATAGTCCAACTGTCAAGTACAACTCCACCCCTATTCGCTATCTTAAGTAATTTTTCATCGACTTTGCTATCGAATTTTTTGTCTCTTTCCCTTTCTTCTAAGAATCTCAGGCCTTCCTCGCTCTCCCACCACCCATCACCTTTTGGCTCATAACCTTCTTCTATTGCTAACTGCTTTAGAGCATCCCCACCTGAGAAGTAGTCTAGACCATATCTTTCAGCTATTCTCTTGGCTAGAGTGCTCTTTCCAGAACCTGCCATTCCTGAAATACAAATTACAATATTTTTGCCTTCTTTCTTAGCATCCATCCGCTTCACTTTTAATCTAGGCCAGTGCCAAGAAGCTTTGTTATCATGCCATTAAAGGCCAAAGACGATATCAAATACCACCAGATCAATCCTACCTCTTGTACTAGAATAAAGGGGCTAAGGGATACAGGTATTAAAGGTATAGGCGACAAGGCAACTACAGTATTGTAACCACCGACAAAAATGGCAAGGAGGTAATAGATGATTATGAACGGAATCCAGAATAAGAGCATGGGCTTCATTCTTTGTATGTTTGCTTTCATCTCTAAATTCATCATCTGCTTTTCCCTTTTTCTTAGCTTTTCCTCCTTAGCCTTATTTTTTGTGAGTATGGCTTGCCTCAGTTCTTTTCTAAAAGCTCTAACCTCAGCACGAATTCTTCGTGCTCTATCTACATCTGTCAATAAGCGAGTGGCTAAGTTAGAAATTAGATTCAACATTATCGCAACAAATGCTACCAACAAAGTGTGCATGGGGTTAACTTCTATCATTTATATCACACCAAGGGCTTTTAAGATTTGGTTAGCAGCCTCTTCTATATGATTCTCTCTATTTATAACTATTAGTATAGGAGCTCCAGTAATTATTCCAGTAGCACTTAGCATGCTTCTCGCCATCTCTATCTCTCTGGTAACCTCTGCCTCATCAATTAAATCTCTATATCTCCCAGAGTCTCTCATGCGCCTTTGGACAATCTCATTAGGCAGGGCCTCTATCAGAATAATATTGCTAGGTGACAAAGCCCTTAATACTTCAATGGGAAGACCAGGCCAGTACCCCTCTTTTGTATTGATCATAAGGTGAGTATCTACAATCAAAAAATCTGTCTCCATTTTTGCTATTTTCTCAGCAGCGTTTATCTGAAGCTTTCTTTGCTCTTCTATTGGCAACTTCCTCATTTCATCCCTATGCTTGATGCCAAGCTTCTTCGCTTCCTCGAACATAACCGTGCCAAATATGATAGATTCTACAGCAAGGTTCTTTTTCTTTATTGTCTCTACCACTTTGTTTACAACTGTAGTCTTGCCGACTCCTGGAATGCCCACCATTATAGCCCTCTTTATGTTTGCCAATGACAACACCTTATAGAAACAACCAATTGAAAGTTTCGCTAAGTTAAAATGTTTTTCTTGGTTACTTTCTCCCCAAAATTCCAGCAAGTCTAGGTGATATAGTCTCGAGCTGCTCTTTTACCAATATTTGGTAGTACTGCATGATTATGCCTATCATCAATAATATTCCTGTTCCAGAGCCAAAAACTCCTAAAAGATCTGATAGAGATGCAAGTAGACCTATGATAAGACCACCTAGTATAGTGATAGGTGGTATATATTTGGCTAGAACTGCTCCTATCGATGCTTCTGCCCTTCTGAAGCCTGGCACTTGAACCTCCGAATCTATAAGACTTTTTGCCACTTCTTTGGGCGCCAATCCTCCTATCTCCACCCAAAGCTTAGAGAAGATAACAACCAAAGTTACCATGAAAATTACGTAAGAAATAGCTCTTAAAGGATCTGCCATAGCTACACTTAAGCTGTGTGGTGGATTTATGTAATAGACAAAACCGCCTGTTGGATAAGTTACACTGCCTGTTAATCGATCAACGGTTCCTACTCCTATCCAGTTAAGCCATGGATTGGTATTATCGATATTATAATTGGACCAAATGAACTGTGAGAAGAATATTATATTTGTCAGTAACACTGAAGTCAATATCACAGGAACTACTGATACGTAAAGCAATTTGATGGGATAGACGCCAGAGAATCCTTTATACTTTGATGATGTTATAGGGACTTCAACCCTTACTCCTTCGGCATAAATTAGTAAAAGAATCACTACTATAGTCATGATAAATCCTATCAAGCTTGGAAGAGCTCCAGGCCTTATTATAACTTCATTAAACGATCCTCTGAGCAAAGCATCGATAAGAAAAGGAAAGAAGCCAAAAGGTTCAATCTTCGGAAACTGCTCAGTCCCAACGTTCACTGTTAAAGGATTAAAAAGGTCCCACACTATTCTTTGGGCTACGCCTGCCATTATGAATAAACTTATACCACTACCAAGGCCCCAGCCTTTTTGAACGAGTTCATCGAAGAGCATCACCATAACGCTAGCACTGAAAAGTTGTATCACTATTATGCTCATAGCCATGAAAGATAGATTTCTGCCATAGATGCCTCCTATCACATACCCAAGAGCTTCTATAAGTATGACAATTATAGTCAAGAGCTTAGTAAAGGCTGTAAATAGAGCTCTATCCTCGGGCTTCTTGAAATCCAGCTTTATTATATCAGCTCCTTTGAGGAGTTGTGTGATCAAGCCTGCTGTTACTATAGGACCTATACCAAGTTCCATTAGAGTGCCTTGGCTGGATGCAAAGATTATTCTTGAGTAAGCTAAAGGGTCTGTGCTCGGTTTTCCAACTCCATAAAGTGGAATTTCAGCCATGACAAGGTAGATGGCTAAGGCTAGAGCTGTCCAGACCAGCCTCATAGTTAAGGACAATTTTCTTTGAGGCTTCGGGACCTCTGGCAATATTGAAGAAACATTTCTTATGAAAGAAGAGAGACTACTCATCTTATTTACCTTGTTTCTAATACTCCTCCAACTTTTTCTATTTTATTCTTTGCACTTTTTGTGAAGGATTTTGCCATAACATAGTAAGGATGTTTGACTTCACCTTCTCCAAGAAGCTTGTCATAACCTAGATCTGTAAGGTCTATCAAGGCTTTACCGTCCTTTTCCTTAATCTTACCACTTTTCGATAACCCCTCATATATCTCGTTTAATTGACCAACATTGATCCATTTCTTTGCTACGGTTCTTCTAGGTGGCTTGAACTCATCCCTTCCAAAGTGATTCGGTGCATATTTGACAGTCCAGCTCCATTTATGCTTATGAAGACCAGCTTTGCCTTTTCCTCCCCTGCTGCCGCTCTTCCTATGCTGACCTACTTGTCCATAGCCAACAGTCCTAGACCCTCTTAATTTCCTAGTTTTTCTCAACCGAGTCGGCATCTTTTAGCACCTACTACCAAATTGATAATAAATTAAAAGATTATCATGCTAATGTTACATCATCTTTTCAACGATAGAGATTAGTTCAGGGTTTTCGCCTAATACTCCTCCTTGGGCATACATGCGCCTAGTTGAACGCTTGAATCCTCCTTTCGGTGGTGATAAAGCGAAAAAAGGCTTTATCTTTTTAACTTCTTTCAAAACAACTTCTCCCTTCTCCAAGGACTTTGCAAGGTCACTAAAGCTCTTAAAATTCATCTCTTTAATCTCTTTTAGGCTTAAAGGCTTCCACCCTTCCTTTCGACCTCTCTTCTTGATCAATTTCGAAATAAAAGAGGCTTTTACATGGCACCATGCAACATGGTCTTTGGCGGCTATGAGCATGCCTTTATAGTCCGGTGTGTCTGGTATTATCGTTGCTCTAAATCTTTTTGACAGATGAAGTTCCTCAAGAATCCTTTTTACAGGCTTTCGGACATTTACAGTGCCACGAAGTCTTACAACAAGAAGGCTCTTAACCAAACTTTATCCCTGCCCAATGCTAAGGCTGTGAGTTCTCTTTAAGGCATCGTAAACTGCGTAAGCTATTGAAGAAACAGTGCTAGTAGAACCGTAGGTTCTTGTCCAAGCATCTTTTATCCCAGCTAAAGATAGCAAATTCCTTACTTTTTCTCCAGCCACGAGCCCAAGCCCCCTTGGGCCCGGTATTATCACTATCTTTACACTGCCACATTTGCCTATAGTCTTAAAGGGAAGTGAATGAGGCGTCATACATCTACACTCCCAACTACCACAACCAAGTTTCACAGGAATTATATTCAATAAGGCGGTACTGGTAGCCTTATCTATAGCCAGCCTCATCTGGCTAGCTTTTCCTTTGCCAACGCCGAACCACCCCCCTTCATTCCCTAAAGCGATTACAGCGCTGAACCTAGTTAATTCGCCTGCGTCTGTCTGCTTTTGAACTATCCCTGCTCCAATCAGAATCGTCTTTAAATCTGGTAAAAGTTTCTTGACTATCTCAGGCTCCTTTATCTTCATGCCGCTCTCGAAAATCTCTTCTAAAGATGTGATCTTTCCCTCTGCCACAAGACTCCCTAGCCTTGTTTTAGGAGCCCAAGGTTGAACAGCTCGTTCACTCATGCCTTGCCCACCTTAAAGCCTTCTATTATCTTTTTGCGAACATCTTCAAAAAGCTCTGGAATCGATTCTGGGTTGAAGGCCTTGCTGATGAGATTTGAGAACCTCTTACTGTAAAGCGCTTTATCCTTCTCTAGTAAGTTTTTGGCATAATCAGCTATGTGCTTGCCCTTGAGGCTCTCTTCAGAAGGCAGAGATTTATGATTTATAGGTATAGATAAACCTGCATCCAATAACCCCTTCACTACAGCTGTGATGCGTGAGTTGGGCACAAACCTTCTCAATCCTGTGTATAAGATAGCCTCTTTTACCTTGTCCTTAGCTTTGAGCCCAGCCAACAATCCTGTGAGGTATGCTGCTGGCATGTTCTTTCTTGAGCCCAACCACCCAAACTTTATCAACTCTCTTGAATGAGCCGATGCTAGAACCATATCGCCTTCTTTTCGGGATGATATTATCTGGACCAGAATATTCTTTCCACTTATAAATGTAGATACAAAGGGCAATCTGCTCATTACAATTGCTTTTCTCTTTCTATAATTCGTCTTTCCCTCCCTTCTTCTACGCATGATCGGAACGTAACTATGGTTCATGATTTTGCTATCTACTCCTGCCCAGTAGGCTCATCTGCTCCTTAAGATGCTTAATCGATCTTATCTGACCACCTTTTATCTGTAAATAAAGCTTGTCAAATACATCGCCCGTTATATCTCCTCTTTCTCTTGCTTTCTTTAGATGGTTTCTCATAGCTCGAACCTTTATGACCCAAAGCCTCTTTCTTGGCAATCTAGCACCCTTAGAACCCTTTTTCGAACCACTACCTCTACCTCTCTTCTTCTTTAGAGCCTTTTTTCTCCTAATTCTGCCTCTAGATATGCCTTTAACAGGCTCAGCCCAGATTATACCTTCTTTGATAAGGGCTCTTATGTCATCTCTTGTAATGGCGTCAGATATTCTTTCAAGACTATCAGGGTCTATCCTAACCCTGTTTACTCCTACATTAAGGACCTTTGCAGCCATTGCCTTCTTATGGCTTATGTTCAAACTCTATGGCACCTCTTGGCTTTTTAGCATCGTCTTGATTGTCCAATAACTTCACTTCCTTAAACATTTCTGAAGTTCATTGCAAAATCTTTAATACTAGTCATCTCAATTCCCCTTTATTTTGGGCTCTCAGCCTCTTTAGTCTTCTCTATTCCTGTTGGGTTTAAGACCTTTATGCCCAGTTCTTTTGCCTTTTCTATCAGTTCTTTGCGTTTCTTGGCTCCTAATCCCGATGCCAATCGAGCAGCGTCCTGTTTTGGGTTAAGGCCCTTAAGTTCATCTAAATTATGAACCAATACGTCTCTATACCCAGAGGGATGAAGACCTCTTGCTAACTTTGGCCCTCTATATCCGACTTTTACTATCTTGGGCCAGCCTTTAACCCTTAAGCGCATCTTACTATCTATGCCCTTCGGTTTCCTCCATTTTTCACTCAACCTCTTATATCTCCATGATTCTTGCCTCACAAACTTTGGGCGCTTGTCGTCTATGCTCTCTCTTAACTTCAAAAGCTCAGTTAAACTCGCTTCACTTTTCTTTTTCATGGCCTCAACCTTTCTCCTTTTCATAAATGTATATCCCATCGAGAAAAACTCTCTGATCTTTTCTTTTTACTGCCGTTGCTTGCTCTATATTAGCCGCTGTTTGCCCCACATCCTCTAATGAGACACCTTTGACTACTACATCGTCACCCTCAACGGTAACTTGACAATCGCCCACTATTTTTGCTGTGCGAGGAGACCTTTCCCCGTAAAAGTTTTCTATTATTACTTCTTTATCCTTCACTTTAACAGAAATTGGAAAGTGTGTGAATACTATCTTAAGTTTATAGGTGAAGCCCTTTGTCACGCCTCTGATCATGTTTTTTATGATGGATCTGACGGTATTCGCAATGCTTGCATCAGATCTCTTTTTACCTAATGGCCTGACTAAAATTCTATTCCCCTCATGTAAAACTCGGACCTTTATCTTAGAAAAGTCCTTTCTACATTCGCCCAAAGGTCCCTTAATGGCAAGTATATCACCATCTAACTTTGCTGTAACGCCATTTGGAAGTTCCAGCGTTATTTGCTCGACCTCGCTTTGCATTCTCGATCACTTTACCAAGAGTAAAAATGGTGGGCTTTTATGCTTTTACCATAGAAATTATCACTTAATGGGACCATACTTTTGAAACTCTTTAAACTATCTTGATAGATGGCTCTTTGATGTTGTTATGACATATTAGATTCATCAAAATGGGTGTGAGAGCCTCCAATAGCCGAGAAACTTCCAAAGGTCCTGCATAGATAGGCCTTAGATTAGGAATTTGTGAAATTAAGTCCGAGACGAGCTTTACTGCTTTAACGTCGTCGCTTGCCATTAGAGCGTCACAATCAAGGTCAAGGTTTAGGTTACAGAGTTTCTTGGCAGGCATAGTGTGAAAAGTTGAAACTATTCTTTTCGACCCTAATTCAAAAGATATGACTTCAGCTGCAGAAGCCTGTATGATTGATGATGGGCTTTGAGGATCGTTGATAGAAAAGGGCGCATACTTGTAGCACTTGTCATCTTTGTCCAAAGGCACAACAGGGGATATTATGATCTTATCGCTGGTAATAAAAGGCCTTAAAGACCGAATGAAATCTATCAAACCTTCATGTGGTATAGACAATACTATGACTTCAGAAGCCTTCATTGCATGAAAGTTATCATAGCCTACTATACTTCCCTTCATCTCATCTCCATAACGCTTTTTGGCTACTTTCTTATAATCCTCTGCAAATGCTTTAGCCCTATTTTCATCTCTAGAGCCAATTATTATATCATGAAACTTTGCCCACCTTAGGGCTAAGCCTTTACCAAGGTCTCCTGTCCCTCCCAAAATGGCTATCTTCATTGTGATCATTCTTTAAATGGTCAGACCAATAACTTTTTTAAAAACGTAGCGAAAATACCGTAGATGTGTCAAAAGCAGCAGCAATAATTGCTGTGGCAATAAAATAGGGCCAACAATAGCAGCATTCGCAACTAAGAAGTACTTTTAACCATAAAGAACTGCAACCATTCCTTTTTTTCTTTCAGTTAAGTGAAAAGGCGTTTATTCTTATTATCTCATAAAATCTTCTTCAAAATTATTTTGTAGATAAGTTTACCTCTATAAATACATCGTCAGGAACTCTTAGCCTCATGAGTTGGCGCATAGTCCTATCATCGGCATCCAAGTCTATAAGCCTGCGATGAATACGCATCTCCCATTTATCAAAGGTATGGGTGCCTTGACCACTGGGCGCTTTTCTCGTAACTACTCTAAGCCTCTTCGTTGGTAGGGGAAAAGGTCCCCTAACCTTTATGCCAGTCTTCTCAGTAATCTCTTTTATCTCTTTACAGACTTGCTCCAAGTTGTTCAAATTTGTGCTTGTGAGCTTTATTCTAGCTAACTGAGGCATCGCACAAAATCCTTCAATAATCTATCTTTTAAGGCTTATCTTTATTAGATTTAACAATTTCATTTTTGTGAAAACGGCATAAATATTAGTTCTGAAGTTATAATGATATGGCAAGTAGTGCCAAGCTTTATCTCTATAACCTTAAGTACTATGTGATTTTAGCAACGATTCTTTTTTTCTCTTTTATAATGATAGGGTACTTTGTTGCAGAATATCTTCAAGTGAGTATACTTGGAGAGTTTGAAGATGTCTTCCAATGGACTACAGGCTTAGACCCTTTTGTTTTGATGCTCTTTATATTTCTGAACAATTCCATTAAAAGCCTTTTCGCGATACTGCTTGGTTTTTTCCTTGCCATATTCCCTTTGCTCTTCGTTACTGCTAATGGTCTCTTGATAGGAATGATCTTTTTCGATGCTGCAAAAGAGAACGGACTGATTTTTATCCTGTCAGCAATACTGCCACATGGAGTGATAGAGATACCCGTCTTTCTGCTGAGCGTTGCCATAGGTCTAAGAATGGGTGTTCAAACAGTTCTAAAGCTCGATGGTAGAGACATAAAGCTAAAATCTGAGTTGAAAAATGGATTGAGGTTCTTTATTCTTTTTATCTTGCCCCTTTTTCTCTTATCAGCCTTCATAGAGGCATTCATAACGCCTATCCTCATAAATATTACGATTTAATTCTTGATTTCACTCTTTCCATCAAAGCAGTGTAAAAGTACCTGAGTACTCCATCATCCTCAACAGATGCATAATGCTTTATGTCCTCGATCTTAAAATGTTCTAAAAAATACCTGATAATTCTTTAGTAAAATGTTTCTAAGAATGGCCGTTTTTGTAGCTGAAGCAAGTTAGGAGGTACTTGCCACCAGCCTTAAAGAGTTCTGTAAACATCTTTGATAAAGAGCTCTCTATCATCAACAGTATATGATGGAAGCAACCCATGCCAAAGATGAAGAGCGTTTCCTACGATGGATCTTATCTTGACTTTCGCAGCCTTGGCTTTCTCTTTGGCAATCTCAATAGCTCGTGGGGATATGTCTATCCTTCTCTATCTTATGGATAATTTTCTATATTCCTTTTGGCGTGATCCAAACTCAACAGGTTCGCTTAATGCTGCTACCAAATATTAACTGATGCTTTTTTCAACTATAATGGCTGGGTTTGAATATGGTTAGGCTTTTGCTGTTACTTTCTCTACAGTCCATCTTTGAGTGATCTCTTTTACAACCCCTGCAGCTATTGTTGTGCCCATGTCTCTAAGAGCGAAACGCCCTAACTCTGGTATATCCTTAAACAGTTCTATGCAAAGAGGCCTTACAGGTTGAATCCTTACTATAGCTGAATCTCCTGTCTTTAGGGATTTGGGCTTCTCCTCAACTACTTGACCAGACCTTGGGTCTATCTTTGATATTAATTCAGTAATCTGAGCAGCCACCTGAGCAGTATGGGCATGCAATACAGGGGTGTATCCCGCTGCTATCGCTGTTGGATGGAATACAATTATTATCTGAGCAATGAACTCTTTAGCCACTGAAGGCGGGCTAGTAGGATGACCGATTACGTCTCCTCTTTTGATATCCTTTTTGGCAACACCTCTTAGGTTAAAGCCTATGTTATCTCCAGGTATGGCTTGAGGAATGCTTGTATGATGTGTCTCTATAGACTTGACTTCTGCTGTTATCATAGATGGCGCTATAACTACTGTATCTCCAACTTTTAGTACACCTGTCTCTACCCTTCCTACTGGGACTGTGCCTACGCCTGTGATAGAATACACGTCTTGAACAGGGAGGCGAAGAGGTTTATCGATGGGCTTTGAAGGTTCAACCAGTTGATCAAGAGCCTCATATAGCGTAGGACCTGTGTACCATGACATCTTTTCTGATCTCTTGACAAGGTTTTCACCCGTCCAGCCCGATCCTGGTATAAACGGAACCTTCTTCGTATCATAACCTACTGTTTTGAGAAGTTTCTCCACACCTGCCTTGACTTCTTCATATCTATCCTTGCTATAGTTGACGGTAAAGTCGTCGAACTTGCTCATGAATGTAACTACTTGGTTCACTCCTAATGTTCTTAGAAGGAAGGCATGTTCACGAGTCTGTCCTCCGGGGCCTATGCCCACCTCATACTCGCCTTTCTTGGCAGATACCACTAACACAGCAGCGTCGGCTTGGCTTGCTCCTGTGATCATGTTCTTGACGAAATCTCTATGGCCTGGTGCATCTATGAGAGTGAAGAAATACTTATCTGTCTCAAACTTCTGAAAGGCCAAGTCGATGGTGACTCCTCTCTCACGTTCGTCCTTTAATCTGTCCAGAACCCAAGCAAATTTGAAGGTATCTCCGGCACCAGTCTTCTCTGACTCCTTTGCATATTCTTCTATAGTGCGTGCATCAACCACGCCAAGGTCATAAAGAAAATGACCCATAGCTGTCGATTTTCCATGGTCGACGTGCCCACAAATTACAAGGTTCAAATGTGGCTTTGGCATGCTTACCCACTTTACATCAAAATATAAAATCCTTTCGTTATATAAGGGTTAAGGTGCTTTGAACTCTTATTAATGGCGGGCTCGCGGGGATTTGAACCCCGGACCTTCAGCTCCGGAGGCTGACGCCCTGATCCAGGCTAGGCGACGAGCCCTAAAATTTAATCAGCTCGCTGTGTACATTAATAAAATTAAAAAGTTACGACTTTTTACTCCATATTGTAATTGGACATAAAAGGCTTCGCTGTAGATGTAGATGGAACCATAACAGAGGATGGCGGAGTGATAAGCCTCGATGCTGCCTATGCTCTTCGCTGGTTGGAGAAGATGAATTATAGAGTGATTTTGGTCAGTGGAAGGAGTGCATGGGAGGCTTATGCCTTATCAGTATATCTTGGGACGACAAAAGTCGTAGTAGGAGAGAATGGAGGAGTCGTTGCAACTTCTCCATTGGATATGATGTTACTTGCAGATATTTCCTATAGCTTGATGGCTTACGATTATTTGTCAAAGAAAATTTCAAACGTTAAAAAGAAGCTTGTCTTCCCTCGCTTCACAGAAATTGTTTTGGAGAGAACCTTCAATATCGATGAAGGGAGAAGGGTTCTTGATGAAAGTGGCATACCAGTTACCATCAACGATAGCAAATATGGGTATCATCTCACTCATAAGAGTGTGAACAAGGCGGTAGGCTTAAAGTTGGCAGTAAAGCATCTTGGTATCGATACAAGCGAGATAGTAGCTGTTGGTGATAGCGAGATAGACATACCTATGTTCAAGATATGTGGCTACAGCATAGCGTTAGGAAACTCACCTGATAGTCTAAAGAATGAGGCAAGCTTTTCTGTTAATTTAAGCATGGGCGATGGGCTCGTTGAAGCAATTCAGCACGTTGCTGAGAAATTCATGAAGATTAAATAGAGAGGATAAGAATTGAGTTTTAGAGAGTTTAAGGAGCATGTAAAAAAGAGCGTAGAGATAGCCATAGGTGAGGCAGACTATCCATTGATAGATTATGAGCTTTTTGAACCTCCAAGACCTGAATTTGGCGATCTATCAGCAAATGTTGCCTTCATGATAGCCAACAAACTAGGTCTTAATCCACTAGAAGTGGCAGAGGCTATAGGAGATAAGTTAAGAATACCTGAGGATTCCTTGATAGCAGACTTTGAAGTCCATGAACCTGGTTACATTAACTTTAAGGTAAGATACCCAGACCTAGCCTACAGATCGATCCTTGATGCAATTTCTAAAGAAGATTATGGCTCATTGAATATTGGAAAAGGGAAGAAGGTTTGTGTCGAGCATACAAGCGTTAATCCTAACAAAGCTTTGCACATAGGTCATGTGAGAAACCTAGTTCTTGGTGACTCTATCTATAGAGTATTGAAGTTCACAGGCCATGATGTTCAAATATTGAACTATATCGATGACTCAGGATCACAGATAGCAGACATAGTAGTCGGTTTCAAGTATGCAGGCTTTCCTCTTGAGCCACCAGATGGTAAAAAGTTTGACCATTATTGTGGCGATCATGTCTATGTAAAAGTCAACGAATTATACGCTAAAAAGCCCGAGCTTATTATGAAGCAGAAAGAAGTATTAAAGGCTATGGAAGAAGGCAAATCAGATATAGCAGACTTTGCAAAGGAACTGACAAAAAGAATACTGAAAGAGCAACTTAAAACTTGCTGGAGAATAGGAGCTTATTACGATTGTCTAAACTTTGAATCTCACATAATAGAGGCAAAAATCTGGGATAGATTGTTCAATCTTATGAAGGATAAAGGCATAGTTCAATTCGTAAAGGAAGGCGAGCTTTCTGGATGCTGGGTCATAAAAATGGAAGGCGAGGATAAGGAGAAAGTGCTCAAAAGAAGCGATGGTACCTTGACATATATTGCTAAAGACATACCTTACGCTGCATGGAAGATAGGCTTGATCGAAGATCCTTTTCAATATGATATATTCATAAAACAGCCCAATGGAAAAGACCTTTGGTCTTCAGTATCAGGAAAAGGTAAAGATGAGCACCCTTCCTTTGGTAATTCAGACCTTGCCATAACTGTAATAGATGTTAGGCAGAGTAGACTTCAAAAAATTATATCATACATCCTATCTCTCTTGGGCGGTAAATCGGAGAAGAAGTATCTGCACCTTAGTTATGAAGTGGTCTCTTTGAGCAAAAAAACTGCTGACGAGCTTGGAATAACGATAGAGAAGAAAGAATTCATACATATGTCTGGTCGAAAAGGAATTTACATGAACGCTGACGATGTTCTCGATGCTTTGCATAAAAAAGCCTATGAAGAAACTAAAAAGAGAAATCCGGACGAGAGTGAAGAGTGGCACCATAACATAGCTGAGAAGGTAGCAATATCAGCCCTTCGCTTCGATCTCATAAAGCAGGATTTAGACAAGATGATAGTATTTGATCTGAGTGAAGCTTTAAACTTGGAGGGTGAAACCGGTCCTTATGTTCAGTATGCTCATGCAAGGGCATCAAGCATAATTCAAAAGGCTGGAATAATACCGATAATCACTCTTGATGGCGCCTCCTTATTAAACGATCCTATAGAGCGAGAATTGGTAAAAATGATATCAAAGTTTGACCTTTACGTTGAGGAGGCTGTAAAGAATCTATCGCCAAAGACTCTCGCTAGATACGCTTATCAATTAGCTACAGATTTCAACGCATTTTATGAAAGGAAGCCAGTATTGCAAGAAAAGGATGAAACAAAGAGAGAAGCAAGGATAGCTTTGGTCCATGCTTTTAGAAACGTAGTGAAAACTGCTTTTAATCTACTAGGGATAGAAACTCCTGATAGAATATAGATTTGAATTTCGATTAATAAGAACTTTTAATAATGATGATCGTAGGCTATCTTGATGATGTTCAAACTAGTTTGCATAAACTGTAAGTCAGAGTATAGTCTAGATGAGATAATATATCGCTGCGAAAAGTGCAACAATCTTCTTGAAATTCAAACTGATTTAGAGAAAGCAAAAGAATTAATCAGTAAAAGAACCTTGGCTTCAAAGCCCCTCTCAGTCTGGAAGTATTCTGATCTTATCCCTGTCTTTGATAGAAATAAGATAGTAACCATTAATGAAGGAGGAACAAAATTATATAAATGTAGCAAACTGGCAGAAGAACTTGGAATCAAAAAATTATATGTGAAGAATGAAGGAGAGAATCCAACAGGATCTTTTAAAGATAGAGGAATGACCGTAGGTGTTACGAAGGCCAGAGAATTTAATGTAAGGGAGGTTGCATGTGCATCGACTGGGAATACTGCAGCATCCTTGTCTGCTTACGCTGCAAAAGCAGGTCTAAGAGGCATAATCTTGATTCCATTTGGAGCAGTTGCAATGGGAAAATTGGCCCAATCTATAATCTATGGCGCCAAAGTGATAGCGATAAAGGGAAATTTTGATGAAGCATTACCTTTGATCATAGAGGCCAGCAAGAGCCTTGGACTATATTTACTGAATTCCATAAATCCCTTTAGAATAGAAGGCCAAAAGACGGCTGCCTTTGAAGTTTGTGAACAACTCGATTGCCATGCTCCAGATAGATTCATAATCCCTGTTGGTAACGCTGCTAACATATCAGCCTACTGGAAGGGCTTTAAAGAATTTTATGAATTGGATTTGGTCAAAAATTTGCCAAAGATGGTAGGGATTCAAGCGTCTGGTGCGAGCCCGATAGTTCAAGCCATAAAGGAAGGAAGAGATAGCATAAAGCCTGTGGATAATCCGAACACTGTTGCCACTGCCATAAGAATTGGTAAACCTGCAAGCTGGAAGAAGGCTTTAGCTGCAATAAAAGAGTCCAAAGGTTGTGCTGAATCCGTAAGTGATGAGGAGATACTATATGCTCAAAGATTGCTGGCAAGGAAAGAGGGATTGTTCGTAGAGCCTGCCAGCGCATCTAGCATAGCAGGTCTTAAGAAATTAATTGAATCGGGTTCAATAGACAAGGATGAAGAGATAGTCTGTGTTGCTACTGGTCATGGTTTGAAAGATCCTGATAGCGCCTTAAAATTCTATCAAGAGCCTATTGTGATAGAGCCTAGGTCTGATATGCTAAAAGAAGTCATAAAGAATTGAATTACTGCTAAACATTAGCCTTAAGAAAGGATGCTATCTCATCTATTCCTATTTGCGTTTCGGTTCCATTTATCATATCCTTTGCGACTATTTTCTTTTGTGAATACTCTCTCGGTGCTAATATCAATACGTATTTTGCATTCAAAGACGAAGCAACTTCCATCTGCTTTTTCAAATTCTTTCCTGATAGATCATATTCGACTCTTATACCATTCTTCCTTAGTTCTGATGCCAGTCGAATAGCAGGCTTTATGAAATCTTTGTTTGCATATGCAACATATATCAATGATAATTCTTCACTCTTAACCTTGCCTATCTTGGACAGTGCGATCGCTATTCTCTCAACTCCTCCTGCAACTCCCGTTGCTGCCAGATCTGGTCTATCAAAAACTGCTGGTAGGCTATCGAATCTTCCTCCTCCTGCCAAGGCTCCTATATCAATATTTTTTTCATCAAATACCTCAAAGACTATTCCATCATAATAGTCCAATCCTCTGACTATTCCCATGCTCAAAAGAACATTTTTCATCCCTCTTGTATCAAGAGATTCTGTTAATCTTATCAGATCATCTAAATTTTGAATCCCTTGCTCTCTTAATGAATTTATTATATCATCAGGCTTTCCTCTTAAATTAGCGAATTCTATGATCTTGTTCATGATGCTCTCATTTATCCCTTTATTAGCATATTCGTCTATGATTTGCTGAATGGTTTTCTTCTTTACTTTGTCCAAAGCCCTTAGTGCATCTAAGATCAATCTCTCATCATTTGTCTTCATCTCTCTTCTTACATATTCTTCGACTACCTTTCTATTCCCGATCTCTATAATACAATTTTTTAATCCAAGTTTATCAAATATCATATTCGTCAGTTCGATTATCTCTGCATCTGCCTCTATACTTTTTGAACCAAAGATTTCTGCATCCCATTGATAGAACCATCTATATCGCCCATATTGAGGTTCATCATACCTCCACATGCTTGAGAAAGAACATAATTTTATTGGTAGTTGAAGATCACGGCGAGAAGCCACAAACCTTGTTAACCCTACTGTCAAATCGAACCTCAACCCTAGTTCTCTCCCTGCTTTGTCTTTAAAGTAATAAATTTCATCAGATATTGTAGGTCCGCTCTTTGCCTCCAAAGTGCTTAAGAGCTCGATTGGAGATGGCTCCATAAGCTTGAATCCAAAAATCTTAGTAACTTCTAGAAAATTACTCCTTATCCTCTCTAACAGTTCAAAATCCTCTGGCTCTAGATCCCTCATCCCTCTTGGTAGCTGAAACTTCATTTTGTATTCTAACGATGGATTGCTATCTTGTTATTAAAATGTTTAATGATATCCTTAACTGTAGAAGGTAAGGCGCTTCTCTAATGGTGTATGCTGTCCAAAGCATTCCTTGTATGAATCGATCATACGCTGAATCTTTACAAAAAGAGTTTCTTTAGGATGATAACCTACTATAGATTCCATCGGTCTTCCACGACAGAAAAGGATGAGCGTTGGTGTACCCATGACCCCAAAAAATTCAGCGATCTGAGTGTTTTCTTTGCTTGATAGAATATCGATCTTTGCTATCTTTAATTTGTCTGCAAAGATTCTTGCTGCCTCATCTATTAATGGATTCAGCTTTTTACACCATATACAGTGTTGATGCCAGAATTCCACTAAGACTGGCTTTTCCGATTTGTTGACTTCTAATTCCCAATTGCTTGAATTAACCTCAACAGGAATTGTCAAAATGATCACTCTTCTTTAACTTTTGAAAAGCCGCTTTCTTTCCCTATCCTACCTAGCTCTGCAATCATAGCGGTCAGTTGAATGTCAGGATGGGCTCCTACTATGAGCCTATAATCGTATTTTGCCAATGCTTCTGCAACCTCATCAAGATTATTTAATTTAAGCTTGAATACCTCTTCATTTACATACTTTATTATGTCTCTTTCAGACATGCCATAAACTCTAATAAGTTCTAGCAACTTTTCTCTTGCTTCCTTAAATCTCCCTTCCAAGGATAATTCTACCAATTCTCCTACCTTCGCCTTTCCCGATATTCCTGCTACCTTTTTTACATTATCTATGCTAATTTCACCTAGGGATGAGGAGGATTGTAGCATATTTATTGCAAGTCTTAGATCTCCTTCAGTCAGTTCATAGATTAAGCTTAAAGCGTTATCAGAATACTTAACCTTCTCATTCTTACAAATCTTCTTCAAATGGTTTAAAACATCCTTTTCATCTATTCTAGAAAATCTAAAGATGGCGCATCTGCTTTGAATAGGCTCAATTATTCCTGAAGAATAATTACAAATCAATATGAATCTGCAAATCCTTGAACTCTCTTCCATTATTCTTCTCAAAGCTGTTTGAGCATCACTGGTCATCTCATCGGCTTCATCAAGGATTATTATCCTAAAGGGAATCTCAACTCTCTTATCAATATATCTTGCAAAGGTCTTCACTCTCTCTCTTACTGTGTTTATTCCTCTCTCATCACTATTATGAAGTAGTATAGGCACTGTCCCTCCCCAGAAGGTCTCACTGCCTGGGACAGAGACGTCATAGACATACCCATCGTATTCCTCCAGCTCTATCCTCTTTACCATAACTACCGAAAGATCAGAATCGATCAGCCTTCTAACTCTCTTTAATAACTCTCTCTCTTCTTCATTTAATGAGGACATCTCTATCTTCTTTAAGACCTCTCTGGCCTTAATCTTTACGACCCTCTTAGACCTCTTGTAATACAGCTGGTGCCTCAGCTCGTACTTCCAATTGAACCCCAGCCTATTGCCTATCATCCTTAAGAACTTCAATAAAAACTCTGCCGGGATGAATTCGCTTCGTATGTAAGAGTAGCCTCCCAGTTGCCATACCAATCTCGCTTCTCTATCGAACACCGAAGTTTCTAGGCCAGATATCCTGCCCAGCCAAGCCACGTCTATTAGAAGTTCATTAGAGATTGAGGAATATCTGACGTGTTCGTTCCATCTGCCGCTCGCATCGCCCATGTAACCCATAAGAAAGGCATGCCTCAGCTTAAGGGGAAGGCTGAAGATGAAGTCAGGGACTCTCTTGTTCCCAGCAAGCCTACCACCTTTGTAAAAGTTGTCCCTAATGAACTTGGCCAACTGTGTGGAAGAGAGAGTCAGTTGAATTCCGGATAACCTTCTACTTGTGCCAGACCTTATAAGATGAGTTTTGGAGGGTAAGTTGAGACTCTCAACAAAGTATTTAGAGACTTTGTTAGCAACCGCTACCTCTTCTGGATAACCATAGGTCAGAACCAAGATGCCACTTGTATCTCCTCTGAACTCTATAGCACCTTCGGCCATGTAGTTGCCAAAGAGCCAGGCCGTTTCTTCATCTATCCTAACCTTATCGATGATTCTATTTACCCTAGGGTTCTTTATCCTACCACTCCTCAACTCTGAGAACTCCTTTGGCCTGTAGCCAGATAGGTCCAAATCCTCCAGCTTGCCTTCTAACACAGTCTTAAAAGTTAGCAACAAATCTCCCTCCTTAAGTTCGCTGACTCTGACATCCCTCAACTCCCCGTCTTCGCTTATGGTCATCACAGAATGATCAAGAGTAGTTTTTACGTATCCGCCATCAAATCTTATCTTTGCCACCTTGCCTACTTTATGCCTCGATATGTTCCTCACAGGCATGAAGTTCACGTTAAGGTCCTCATCAACCGATAGGATCTCCAAGCCTTCAGGGTATGCATATTTGGAATTCTGGTCCTTAAAGTACTCTTTAGCTAACTCGCCTATCGTTGTTCTTTTGATGACCCCTCCCTTCTTGACCATTATCGGTGTATCAGGGGTTACCGATGCGTTTAGCTCTAAAGTGTAATCTCTCCAATAGTCTTTTAGTATGCTTCTTGCTATGCATAAAGCAGCTGTAGTCTTTCCAGTTCCAGGAGGACCAGCGAATAACAAATGTGGCATCTCATTTGGTGAATTTAGCATGGATTTTAATCTCTCAACTATCGAACTTTGATTCACTAAGTCTTCTAGCTTTAAGGGTCTGTATTTTTCTACCCACATCAGATTCTCGATTGCCATCGACAAAGATATCAAATAGGGTATTTATAATTCTGTATATCTAAAGCCTTGCCCTTTCTTTCCATAATATCCATAAATTTATTATGAATATTACCCATGCAGGACCAATTACTCCTCTTATTTCTAATCCTATCCAGAATAATAGAAATGTAGATGCTAATCCTATGATTATGGCTAATGCTGATACAAATTTCAAATACTTGCTTATTTTACCAATATAGAACTCATATCCAGCATAAAATCCTAATAGCGCTGATGCAATGTATGGGATAATAAACATCATACTAGCTTGAACTAAAGCGTTAAAGATTAAAGATATGATAAGATATGCACTAGCTGTTATATGCAATAATGCTAATCCTTCGAATTTTGGAGTTTCAGCTATTGCTCCAAGCCTTGCACCACAATTGCCACAGAACTTTAAATTTGTTGGATTATCGAATCCACACTTCTCACATTTTACCAAATTTTATCATCTTTGCTTCATTCGATTCGATTATTTAACTTTTCATTAAATCCGATCTCATACAATAAACTTCTGCTAATATAGGTTTATCCGGACACTATCGATGCTCTTACAAAAAGATTTTAAATAATGCCAGCCAAATGGTTGATGGTTTGAGTCTCATAAAAAAGAGAATTCAGAAGCTGGAGAAAAGGATCGATGAGTTAGAGGATACAATAGAAGTCTTGAGCGACTCTGAAGCAATTAAGGAGATAAAAGATGCATTAGAAGATATAAAAGAAGGAAGGTTCAAAATTTACGATGATATAGATGCTTATATGGCAGAGCTGGGCTCATCTCCTTGAAATATCGCATCATAGTAACTAATACTTTCGATAAATGTATGCGCAGGTTAATGCCAGATAATAGGGAGAGAGCTCGGCGGCTTATCAAAGAGATTCAAGCAAACCCTTATGCCTTCAAGGAGTTAAGCGGGAAGCTTAGAGGGCTGAGAAGTGCAAGGTTTGGAGATTATAGGATTATCTTTGCTATAAATGAGAGGCAAAAGACAGTAATCTTATTTTCTGTAAGACCGAGAGAAAGAGCCTATGAATAGTGATAGTCAGCCTAAAAAATGCTTAGGCGTTTTCCAATAGGCTGTAAAAATTTAAATCGTTAAGAGTTCTACTGGCTTTAGCTTTTTTGTTAATGGATCAACTTGATAGCCTAATGATTCTAAGCTTGTTGCTTGTGCACCTGCTGTAATTGCATCTAGCTTGAATCAAAGCGTTGAATATTAATGATATGAGCAAATATGAACTAGCTGTTATATGTAATAATGCTAATGATTCAAACTTAGGAGTTATTATAGCACTAAGCCTTGCACCACAATTACCACAGAACTTCAAATTGGATGGATTTTCAAATCCACACTTCTCACATTTGATCAAAATTACATCATCCTCTCTGTATCCATAATTTGATTATTTAACTTTTCAATATGGTTCTGATCATCCTTTATCTCACAAAACTATCTCTAATTGATTATATGCTGAGGAAAAATCAGCCTTTAGCCTCAATCCTTGCAAGGCGGGCTTCAAGTTCCATGATCTTTTCCATAAGAGGCATGCGTTTCTCTATGGAGTCAAATCGAGTGATCATCTCATTTCTTAATGATAATAGCCTCTCTTCTAAAGCCTTGAACTTTGCATCCATTTCGTTTCTTAATGACCCAAGCCTCTCATTCATCTCATTTCTCAAGCTCGCTATCCCTTTCTCCACACTATCTACTCTCTTATCTAAGCTATCTATCCTTGCGTGTATAGCCTTTATTTCGCCTGTTATCTCGCTCAGCCTTGGCAGTAAGAGCCTTTCAATCCAGCTTGGTATCTTTTCAGCCAAGTTTTAGCCTCAGCATGTAATGCTCTTTAAGGTTATTTGAAGTTTTCTAATAGAGGATTTTAAATTAGATGGATTATTAAATCCACGCTTCTCACATTTTACCAAATTTTATCGCCTTATCATAATAAAAAAATAAAGGGTGGGAATTATAGAGCGTTAATATTTGATTATTCCGTCAAAAGACCCACTGAATGTTTTATCACTAGTATTAATGTCTGCAACGATCGTGCCACTACCTGTTGCACCTTTATATTCTCCAGTACCTGTGATGATCGTGTATGTGCCAGTCAAATGATTAATCCCAGTATAACCCTCATTCCATACTTCACGTTGTATGCCCTCTATTTTGATGTGAATCTGATCCCCATTAATTATAGTGATATTGAACCTTCCAGTTACAAGAGCGCCTTTGTTCAACGCTGAATAATGCCCCCAATCAGATACAAGATAGCCTTCAAATGTAAAGTAAACACCAGTAGTGTTAATTGTTCCAGATCCACTTCCACTCACAGCGTTTACAGCTATCGTATTATTAGGAGGATTAAAAGCGGAATCCTCAGTATAACTACCACTGAAAGTTCCTTTGAAATCTGGCTTGGCTATAAGCTTGGCTATAATATAATCTAGTTTATCTTCAAGCTGAGTCTTAAGGTCTGATATAGCTGTTAGAATGGCTTTCGTAGCATTTGTTATGGCTGATAGTGTGGTTTCGAACCAATCATTAACGAATTTGTAGAAAGATCCTCCTTCATCTAGCTTATCCTCAATAGCTAAGATTTCTTTTTTAATATCTAAGAGCTTATCCCATATTGTATAGACGATGAATTGTGCTGAAGCTATTGCAGGAGCAGTATATGGATAGACATCAGCTCTTATATAGTATGTTCCATATGGTACTGAAGGTATAGTAAGAGTTGTTGTGAATGTTCCTGCAGAACCAACATAAACTGATTTGTATGGTTCACCATAATTCCATGCTGAATTGCCGTTGGTATCAAAGTAGACTCTATAATATGTGTAAGGAGTAAAGCCACTTCCAGTAATAGTCACAATAGTTCCTGAAGGACCACTAGTTGGAGATAAGGTTAATGTTGCTGGTGAAGCGAATGCTAATGGCACTGTAGCAAATATTGATAGCATAGATATGATGAATAGACTGATTATAGCGGTGGATAATATCTTCTTATCTTTGGATTGCATCAAATTTTTTGTTATGGACGAATATGATATATAAATCTTATGGAATCTCTAAAAGTCCAACTAAGAAACATTAAATACTTCCTCATTTCACTTCTCGTGAACAGTGATAGCGATAAAAAAGCATTATGTAAGAGTCCTTCTTGAAAGAACATTTGCGTATGTTTGAAAAAACTCCTAGGCATCACAGCGGATACAGAAGTCTGCTGTCATGCTCTGAAAATCCTTCATGAAAAATTACTTAAGAAGAGAGGATAAGTCTCAATTTTGTATTTGACTTGTGATTATCTCTTTACTTGAAGTGCTCTATTCGAGGTCTCTCTCTTTCCCTTTCTCTTTCATCTTTTTCAGTAACCTTTTCATCAAAATCAAGGAAATCTATTGCAAATTGCTTTAATCTGTCGAAGAAGGTCTTAAGCTCCTCTTCATCGAATTTACTCATCTTTATCGGGTTTGATAGCCATTGCATCCAACCATTAACACTCTGGTTTATTGCCAAAAGTGACTGAATACAGCCCTCTACATAACCGAGACGATCCTTCGGGGCCATAGCATCCAATGATTTTCTGCGCTCTTTAATTATCTCTGTCCAACTTCGGCCTGCCATATCTTTGAATTCATCCTCCTAACTTATAATACTATCGCCTAAAATATTTTGCCGTAATGATATGAATAATTCACCTTATGTATTTTGAGACAAAGTTTTCGTAGGCATCTCTCAACTTTATAATCTTTGGAGGATGTTTGAAACCATAACCACAGATATCTAAAGGCGCACCAAATTCTCCTTCATCTTTTGCAACTTTTACAGCTCTTATCACATCGAGCAAGATGTTTCCAGCATTAGGACCATCAGATGAGCGCAGATATATATCAAACTTTATAGATGAGCCCAAAAAACCCTCTCCTTGTATCCAGTAGTAGCTAGTCCTATCATTTTGCAGATAATCGACGTAGTCAGTAGTCCCAGCCACAGTTTCAAACTCGTAAGGCAGTTCAACGGATATGGCTTTTGTCTTCATATTCCTTTTTATGAACTTAACATTCTCATTTAATGTGTTAAAAGTCTCAGCTCCTCCGCCAACGTCTAATTGATAACTTTTCATGACCCTTATCCCTCTACTGTGCATGAAGTCAAGGATGCCTTTATGAAAAGCAGTCCCTCCAAACTGGCTCATAAGGTCGTCGCCAACTACAACTAAATTCTCTTCTTTGAATTTTTTTACCATGCTCTCATCAGATGCTATTAATGATGGAGTTGCATTGATAAAGCAACACCCTGATTTAATAGCGACTTCAGCATAAAATTTTGATGTCTTATCTAAGCCTGATGATATCAGATTCACTAAAACATCCACTTTGCTTTCTTTCAATGCATCTATCATATCACAAGGCTCATCATTCTTAATATCAAAAGAATTTCTTAGATGATATGAGAGATCATCGTATAAGAAGCCTCTTTTAACCTTTACATTCAAAGCATTAACATCAAAGTACTTTTTTGCCACGTTAGGTTTTGAGAATATGGCTTCAGAGAGGTCTAAGCCTATCTTCTTAGCATCTATGTCAAAGGCTTCAACTATTTCCAAATCACTGACTCTATAATTTCCTATCAATCTGTGCCAAAGACCATTTTTAGAGTCGTTCTCACTATAGTAAATTATCCCCTGAACTAAACTGCATGCACAATTGCCTATACCTATTAGTGCTATTCTTATCTTGCCACTCATAGTCTTAAAGCAGTATTGGTTTACTTTTTAATGTTATTGTTTAATCCAGTTTTGAAATTAGAGCAACTAAGCCAGAGATGATGAATAAGATCGAAATAAAGTAGTATATAGGTGATATCTGAGGAATTATAGGGGTTGTTGCTGTAAAGTATGCTATAGATATACCTATAATCAAGAATATAAGACCTATAAGGCGGATGAATACATCAATCCTCTCAGTAGTTCTTGAGCCCTTCAAATTGGATTTTTGTTCTATCTATCTATTAAATAAGCTTATTTGAATCATAGGCTTTTAGCGATTTCTAACTTCTCTGGTAAATACTTATCACTTATCGTTGTCAAACCATATTTAGCAAAGGCTTCGAGTTCGCTCTTCTTTCTTATCTTTAAGAAAAAGTCCAATTCCCTCTGCCATATTCCTCCTTTGTACCTTGGGTCTTTCTTTAGTTCGTAGATGCGTTTTATATCCATATCTGTAAGGGGATCGCTAGGAAGTTTGTATTTTTTTATATCGCTACCCCATACCCCTATCCATTTACCAGACGGTACAGTCAACTCTCTTAGATGAGCAGCATTGGCAGATCCAGAAATTATTACCATGGCTATATGTTCGCCATAAACATCCCCATCTGTCAAAATATAGACCGATAATCCTAATTCTTGATTCAACCTTCTAAGCATATATCTTGTAGACCTTGGGGGCTGACCTGCTGTATCTATTATCAAGGCTTTGTACCTATTGTGCACTTTCTCTTCAACGAATCTAGTGAACAAACCTCCTTTTTCTACAGCTAAGACCATTTCAGCAGATGTGTCTATAAAGTCAGCAGTGCTCAAGCTCGGTCCTATTAAGTAACCGTCTGGATGGGAGGCTAAGTTTAACCTCTTCCCTTCATATCCTGGCACAGTATACTCTATAGTAAGGTCGCCGAATATGGCTGAGCGCTCTTCAGGATAGACATTAAAATCCTCTCTAGCTTTGGACAATAATGCTTCTAAATCCGTTATTATTTCATCAGATTCCGATTGATCCATAAACTCCATATCATAGGCTTGAGCAGAGTAGAACACATCTCTAAGAGTGCTTGTCTTTCCTTGCTCTATTAACTTTTTTACAAAAAAAGCCAGCCATATCAATTGAGTAAAAGGGCGGATATGTTTTATATTATGAGTTGATCTTCTTACAGAGGTTTTGCCAAGGATGTATTGCTTTAGTCTTTCATCATAAACTATGTTCCTCACAGATCTGCTTGGAAAATTTATTTCTGGAAATACGCCTTCATTTATATCTGAGTATATTCTTAACCCTAAATCTTTGAGAAGTTTTCTGACTTCCCTCTTTCTAGCACTGGCTATACCTTCTTTAGAGATCTTTGAACTCATAGTCTCAACTAGGATGATTTGCTAAATGTATAGATTTAAAATTTTGGATACCCATTTTTGACCTAAATAGATCACGTGATATTTAACAGAATCCAATGTTAACTTAGCCAATACAATATGAAAAACATATCCTTTGCGTATAGCCTTGTTGGGAACGAATTTCCTGTGACATGTAAAGTCAGTTGTCCTTTGAAGCTGCATCTATTATCGTAGGAGGCAAGCTCAAACCAATCCTTGCATAAGATTTACGAACCCTATAAGATCGCTCTTTAATTCACTTACAAAGAGGGAGAAGATTAAAATTTTTAGGTTGGATTAAGAAGACCTACAAGTTTAAGAATCTGACCAGTTTAAAACTCTCTGTTAGTGAATGTAAGTTGGAGCAAGAAGTATCGTTTAAAGTGAAGTTTAAGCCAAAATTGTCATGGGTGGATAAGGTCTACTTGGGGAATATGCTTATTGAGTTATTAGGAACTGTATCAAAAGCAACATCAGCCTTTGATTTTGAAGTTATATCTTCAGAGTGATCTATTTTCATAATTATCAATAACTATCTATTTAGATTAAGTCAAGAATTGTTAAAGAGTCATAAAACGGTAAGCATATATTCTTGACCAAGAAATATATCAATTGATTAAGATAAGATTTCTCAAAGTGATAAAAATGGGTAAAAGAAAAGTCTTGAGCGAAGAAGAACTAAAAGATTTAGTGCTTCCAGATAAGGGTGAACTATTGGGGAGAGTGATAAAACTTTTGGGTAGCGATCACCTCATGATAAAGTGTACAGATGGAAAGGCCAGACTAGGAAGGATTAGGGGGAAATTAAAGCGAAGAATATGGGTGAGAGAGAACGACGTGGTATTAGTAGCGCCATGGGAGTTCAAGAGTGACGAAAGATGTGATGTGCTCTGGAGATACACTTTAGCTCAAGTGGATTGGTTGAAGGCCAATAACTATATACCGAAGGAATTATGAGTAATAATTTGTTAAAACACATTGCATCTATTCGATAAGAAATAAAGAAGGCTAAGAGGGCAATATACGCACTTATAATGGCAATATATGTTATTAAGGGAGAAAAAACTTGAACTTTTACTCAAGTTAAGAATTGGGGTTTTTATGACTAAAGACGATAATGAGCTTCATGACAAAGAAAGAGAGAAGCTTGAGCTTAAGCTTCGCACAACGGAGAGAAGGGATAGGATGCTCATAAAGGATCGTTCATCTGAGGCAGCAGTTATGGAGGAGGTCTTTGACAAGCCTACTTTATTGACCCTTCATTACCTTATGAAGTCTGGAGTTTTAAGAAGTTTGAATGGAGTTGTAAGTTCAGGAAAAGAAGCAAGAATATATTGGGGGGAGAGAGATGATGGCTCTTCTGTTGCAGTCAAGATATATCTAACTGTTACAGCCGAATTCAAGAAGAGGTTGCCTTACATAATTGGAGATCCCCGTTTTGAAAATGTTAAGCATGGCTCAAGCAACATAATCAAAATATGGGCACAAAAGGAGTACAAGAACCTTATGACAGCTTACCAAGCAGGAATACCTGTTCCAAAGCCTCTAGCCATAAAAAGAAACGTCCTTGTAATGGAGTTCATTGGTGATGGTGGTTGGCCTGCCCCTCTTCTTAATGAAGTTGAAGTGAGGCAAAGTGATTATAAAAAGGTAATATCCTTAGTAGATAAGTTATACAATAGCGCTAATTTAGTTCATGCGGATTTGTCTGAGTACAACATATTTAAGCATGGAAAGAACCTTATCCTCTTCGACTTCGGATCAGCTGTGGACATAAGGCATCCTCTCTCAAAAGAATTCCTGATAAAAGACTTAAACAACATAAACCGTTTTTTCGTTAAGCAGGGGTTAAAGGTGGAGCCTTTAGAAAATTTACTAAAAAAGGTGATTAGACTTTGAGCTTCCAAAGGATTGTGAGACTATCGTTGGATCGCATAGGAGTCTTGGTTGGGAAGAACGGAGTCGTAAAGAGTGAGATAGAGCACAGATGCAATGTGAAATTATCTATAGACAGTAAGAATGGAGAAGTTAGGATAGATTCGAATGGAGATATAACAAAATCACAGCCTTTCAAAGCCGTAGATATAATAACAGCCATAGGAAGAGGATTTTCCCCACAAAAAGCCTTTAAGCTCTTGGATGAAGATATGGTTTTGCAAGTGGTTGATTTAAGAGATTATGCAGGAAAGTCCCAAAGCTCTCTTGAACGTATAAAAGGAAGAATTATAGGCTTAGAAGGCAAGTCGAGAAGGTTCATAGAAGAATTAACTGACGCTTACATCTCTGTCTTTGGTCATACAGTTAGTATCATAGGAAGCGTCAATGGGGCGAGATTGGCTTTGGATGCAATAGATATGCTTGCATCAGGAAGCACCCATAAGACTGTTTACAACATGCTTCAAAGAGCCAGGAAAAAAGCAAAGATAGATCGACTGAAACTATGGGAAAGTCAGGAATGAATAATCTTTGAAGTTTTGCATTCTCTCAAGCTCATGCTCAAGAATAAGATTAATAAATAAAAATTTAATGACCAAGGAGAAAAGAAATCTTGGATGTTGCAAGGAAGATATATATATAACTATGTTATAAATAAAATGCAAATGCAAAAAGAAAGTGGGCAAACTGAAATTATGGAGGAACTTGCGAGCATAAGTAAGGAAATAGATATCCTATCGTATAAGATTAGCCGCAGAGCTAACCAGTTACATGGTGATATCTTCACAATAAGAAGCGACCCTGTAATAACAGATCTTTGGCATAGCCTTTGCAAATACCATAAAAAAGCCATAGTATTGTGCGCTGGCATGGGCAGTAGAAAGCCTGCGGTATGTGGAAGACTTGAAAGACCCCAAGCATGCGTCTATACTTTGCATCTTTCTGAGGAAGAAATCTGCTGTGTTGTCTTTAGACGTAATCTGCAAGCCAAAACAGAAGAGAATCGTAAGGTCAAGCACTTTATGTCGTCTCCAGTGGTGACCATAGATCCAAACTCAAAGATCATAGATGCTTTAGAAATTATGAAAAAACATGAAATAGGAAGTCTTGTTGCGGTGGATAAAGGGAAGATAAAAGGCATATTGACAGAAAAGGATCTAGTATCCAAGGTCTTTATAAGTGCTACTGGATTAGATGGAATTTTAGTTAGAGATGTAATGACCTCTGAGCCCTTGATAACAGTAGATCCAGAAACCGATATACAAAAAGCAGCAAAAATAATGGCTGAGAAAAACGTGAGGCATCTTCCTGTCATAGAAAAGGAAAAACTCGTAGGAATGTTGGCTATCCCTGATTTTTACAGAGAGATTTAAATAGAGATTATCTTGACATCAAAGAATTATGACAAGATAGTAAAGAGACGATAGAATTCATCGATATAATTCTCGAAATAACTTTATTCAGTGTAATTCTTTCGTTTGCAAAAATTACTTTTTCCTATACATTCTAATGCTGAGTACAATAATCCAGAAAGATGCCAGAAGGATATTAATTGTTTCAGGAATTGCTACACCTGACAGACGAACAGTAGCCCAGACGATCCAACCAATGAAGCTAATAATGCCGATCAAAAGAGTAAAGATGCCTAAGCTCTTATTTGAGATATTTAAAGTAAAATGAATGCCCAAAATAATTGAAGATAGGATAAGTGATACGAAGAATGCCGCTGAGAAGTAAAAGTGAACTAAGCCAAAAGCCTCTGAAAATACGCCAACACCTATCAGGAATACAGATGATAATAATAGCATCACCGATCCAATCAGCCCAAGGCGTTTTGTCCGCTCGATCTTAGCTAATCCGACAATGAATGGAAAGATAAGGATTCCACAAATAATCAATCCAGAATTAAAGATCGGAGCCACTCGTGACACGCCCAGATCACTGAGTGCATTATCAGTCCAGCTAAACCATGGAGAAAGAGCGATGGAGATGCCTATAGATGCCAGCGCCCACGTCGGAGCAATAATCCCAAATGATGCAGCAACTCTTGGTTCAGTTATCTCTCTCCATCCCAGCACCATGAAAAATTACATCCCTAGAACCTTTGATTTATTGTCTTATTAAAATTCTCTTCACTTTCTTGCTTTTCAATGAAAAATAGAAATGAATATTAACAATTATTAAAGGAGAGAACATGATGATCAAATGGATGGTCATGGATAACTCTAAGAGATTTTTTATTGTGATTAAGCCTTGGTTAATAAAAATGAGAAAACATACTCATTCATAAAGCTCTAGGAGGAATTTGGATTGATCAATGAGTTCACTGAAATATCCCCTTCAGAGTTTTTCTATAGAAATAGAGATTTAGCAGGGTTTAGTAACCCCTCTCGTGCATTATACTCAGCCGTTAGAGAACTTCTTGAGAATAGTTTAGATGCATGTGAACTCCATAACATACTCCCAGAAATCTTCGTAAGATTAACGCCGATGGACTTCGATATGAATAGCCAAGACCCCAAGGCATACATGATAAAAGTTCAAGACAATGGTTCTGGTATAGAACCAAAATATGTCCCAAAGGCCTTTGGGCAGGTCTTCTTTGGTTCTAAGTTTCAACTAAGGCAATCAAGGGGTATGTTCGGCATGGGAGGGACTATGGCCATACTCTATGGCCAGATAACGACTAACAAACCTGTTAGAATAACCACGTCTGTTGATGGAATACAGGCCTTCACCTTCGATTTGCTTATCGATGTTCAAGAGAACACTCCCATAATCTTAAGAAAGGATTCTCATCCAGCCGAAGGCTCAACAGGAACCATGATAAGTTTGACTTTAGAGGGCGATTATTCAAGAGCCTCCCAAAAGATATTAGATTATCTTAAGCAAATAGCCATGGTAACACCTTACGCCAACATTACCTTCATAGACCCTTATGGGCGACTGTTTCTTTATGATAGGGTTACGAAGACCATACCTATCCCGCCTAAAGAGACGCTATTACATCCTTATGGCACAGATGTGGAAGCCATTCGAAGGATGATAAAGAGATCAAAGCAAGACAGCATGGTAGAGTTCATGTCTAAGAATTTTCATAGAGTTGGCAAGAACATAGCGAAAAAGTTCCTTGATTACGCTGGTTTCGACCAAAACACTGATCCAAAGACCTTATCAAATGATGAAATTACAAAGCTAGTAAGAGCCCTTCATAGATACGATGGTTTCTTGCAGCCAGATGCTAGTTGCCTCTCCCCCCTTGGAGAAGAGATTTTAATGACTGGTATAAAGAAAGAGTTGGAGCCAGAGTTTACAACTGCAACTACCCGCCCCCCGTCAGCTTACTCAGGCTTTCCCTTCATAGTAGAAGTTGGTTTGGCTTATGGAGGAAAAATTCTTCCAAAAGGTTTAAAGCTCTTTAGGTTTGCCAATAGAATACCTTTACTTTATGACGAGGCGAACGATGTTACAAGCAAAGTTTTAAACGAAGAAATAGATTGGAAGCGCTACAGAATACCAGAAGATGCTCCTTTGGCAATAATAACTCATGTCTGCTCCACTAAAATACCTTATAAGACTGTTGGCAAAGAGTACTTAGCAGATAGGCCTGAGCTTGAGAGAGAATTAAAAAATGCTATTAGAGAGGTTCTTAGAAAGCTGAGCCTTTATCTCTCAAAGAAAGTGTCCATTGAAATGGATAAACGAAGGTTTAACATATATGGTAAGTATTTGCCATTGATAGCAAGATTCTCAAAAGAACTATCGGAGGCCAAGAGATTACCAGACTATAAGAAACTGCTGGATAAAAAGATGTTTCAGAAGGATATTGAAGAATACATAAATATTAAATGATCGAAAAATTAATGACAAAGAATTATCATGTGTATACGAAGATGCTCTATGGATTACTACCAATCTTTTTCGTAATAATTTAATAATCTTCTTTTCGCCATACCCCAAACTTCACGGTCTCTCTAAAAAAGGCTGGGTCACGGCAAATCGGACATGGAATTGAACTTTTATGGACCTCATAGTCGATACCGTCAACCCCAAACTTATGTCCTTGCTTGCATTCATAGAAATCGACCAAACGCTCAATTGACATCTTGCTTTTCTTAAACGTCGTACAGAATACTATACTGTCATCAGCCATTTTACATGAACCTTTGTTTTGACAAAAACTACAGATGGCATTCTTGTTTACTACTTCCATCTTCTCTACATGTCTGATTTTTATTTTTCCACCCTCATCTTTTAGTGTTTAATAGCACTTGATCGAATATTGTACAAGATAATCACTTAAGATACTTATGAAATTGAGCAATATACGGGTGTTCTATCTGAATTGGACTTGACCTTGTCAGATGTAATTGTATTCTCAAATAATGCCAAACAGAATTTACTTTTAACCTTTTCTTTAGATTCTAGTCGATTCTAATCGAATTAATCATGTGAAAAAAGATAGGAATTCGCTCCTCGAATATCATCAAAAGAATGGACCAACTATGTTCGTTAAAGCAAAAAGATGTAGTTTGATCAAATTCAAGGGCGATTCTGGTGAAATATGAATGACTTCAAACTATCTCGAAAATTTAAATATCATCAAGAATGGTGTCGAACCTATCTTCTTCACTGCATGTTTTGAGGCCATTTCAGCCTTTATGACTTCGATTACTATCTTTTCTCCTACTAAGTTTGCAACAGAAGATGATTCTATCAATAAAAGAGCTTCGTCTACATTTACAAGTTCTCCCTCAAAATAGCTTGGAGAAATGTGCATCTCTACCTTTTCACCCTTTATAGTCTTTCCTATTAGGTCTTTATCACAAATGTTGACCAGCTTCATTCCTTGCCAATCTATTATTCTTGCCACGTAGCATTTTTCTTTCCTCAAGAATATCACTTTGATTTAGTTGGTGACTTCGCTCCACAGGCTTCACAGACTAGAAACTGTAATCTTTTGACTTTTTCAATATTTGTGTCCGGGCTTCCACAGACTGGACAATTTACAAAGTCTTTCATATACCGATTGATCAAAACTGAGAAGGATTGAGGCTCCTTTCTCCCTATGAAGATGGCTCTATCCTTGTCCAGAGATACAGCCGTTGCTAACTCCTTAGCTAAGAACATCAGTAAATGGTTAGGGTCTCTCCTCACGATTCGAGCAAACTCCATGAAGTTCCTGAAAATTGTTTTATTACCTACCCAAAATATGATAGGTTTTGGGAGTTCGAGTCTAACAACCTTAGTTCCTGACTCCATTATGTTTTGGCTACTCTTCAACCTCTTCAACAGGTCATCATAGGATAGGGTCATTCCACTGACTCCTAGAATATACTTCAATTAGGAATATATGAGTTTTGCATCATAAAAAGAATTGCTTCTAAATCGAGACTAGATAACCTTAAAATCCAGGGCAATAATCTAAAGCCACGCATAAATTAATAGCGAGAAAGAGGTTATGATTTATGAATTTTTTGAAGAGGCTTAAGGCTAACATATCGCTAAACTTCAACAAAGCCACTCTCAATTTAGGAGAGAATCTAGAAGGCATATTGGGAGTGACATCAGAAGAAGAATTTGATGTGATTAAGACGAGAGTTGGATTAGATGCGTTGAAAAAAGGAATGAACATAACTGCTGCAAACATCAAACTTTGTATCTATACTGTGGATCGTCTAGGAGGGCATGAATAGTAGTGAGATTACATATTTACTTCATTAAAGAGAATTTGACGCCAAAGTAAATCATCCTTGTCCTTTTGTAATATATATAAAAAGCATTACATCATGATGATCACTATGGGCAGAATTAGTGTAATGATAGGACTATGGTTGGTCGGTTTCGTGATTGGCTTCCTAGGCTTCATAATCTTCACCGCTCTTGCTCAAGCGCTGATGAATCTTCTTCCTTTTCTAGCCACGATGGACAGCTACCTCTTAAGTGCTACTCTATCTGGATTCGTGGGTTCCGTAGTAACAATCATAGCTGTAACTGTCTGGAGTTATTCTTCAAGGCGCTACTAAAATCTCCAACAAATACATAGTACTAGGGCAATCCCAAGCCCAACTTTTAATTATTACTAAAGAATGTTATGTAAAGTAAAGTTTCAATTTTTCTCTTGATTTCTTAGAATTTCTTCAATAATTCTTTCTTCTACATCTATATTGAAACTTTTCTTTATCTTCGATTTAATCTCTTTATCACTCAGCTTTTCAAACTCATTAAGATTATTATAGATTATTCTTCTAACGCTGTCTACAAAATTCCAAGGGAATATGATCGAACTATGGGAAATCTCTCCAACATAATAATCTGGCTTTATAGTTCCTTTAGCGTAAAATAATGCTAAAATTCTAATTCCATTTGACTTTGATGATGCTATGGATTTAATGGCTTGCATGCTCCTTTTATCCATCATATCATTCACTAATAGAATCTTCTTTTCTAAAAGATTTGCGTTAAGAAGACTCGAACCAACTTGCTTATCCCAGTGCTTTAAGTCTAGGCTAAAAATATCTTTGCAATCTATATAATCACAAAGCAATCTTGCTACTGCCCATCCTCCCCTTGATATTCCAAGTATCATATCAGGCTCATACTTTGATTCTTTGATCTTCTTTGCTAAAATCTTCGTAAGATTCTGCAATTTGTTCCAATCAATTAATTCGTAATTGAGTTTTTCTTCACTCATGCCTGAATATTGACAATTAAGACCTTCATAAAAGAGTTTAAAAAGTTTTAATATACTTTTTATCCTAAGAGTGTGAAAAGAGTTGAAGGAAGAAAGAGCAGAGATAGGAATAATAGGAGGTACTGGTGTCTACGATCCTGGTTTATTAGAAGATTCGAAGGAGATAAAGGTCTACACTCCTTACGGAAAGCCCTCTGACTTTATAACAATAGGGTTCTTTAAAGGTAAGAAGATAGCCTTCATACCAAGGCATGCTAAAGGTCACCAGATACCTCCACATAACATAAACTTCAGAGCGAATATTTGGTCTTTAAAGCAACTCGGAGTTACTAGAATAATAGCCCCAGCCGCTGTTGGAAGCTTAAAAGAAGAGCTGAAGCCAGGAGATATAGTCATACCTGATCAATTCATAGACAGAACAACAGGCAGAGCGAGCTCTTTCTATGACGGGGGCAGAGTATGCCATATATCTACAGCTGACCCTTTCTGTCCTGAGTTATCAAAAATTGCCTTCAATGCTGGAAAAAATTTAAAACTACCTATTCATAAAGGTGGCACTTGTATAGTAGTTCAAGGACCTAGATTTTCAACGAAGGCTGAGTCTAGATTGTATAGGAGTTGGGGAGCAGATATAATCAACATGACCATGGTTCCTGAGTGTGTATTGGCAAGAGAAGTTGAGATTTGCTATGTGCCAATAGCAACGATAACTGACTATGATGTATGGAAGGAAAGGTTAGTCAGTGTCGATGAAATCATAAGAACATCAAAAGAAAATGTTGACAAAACTAGGATGCTCTTAGAAAATATGATACCTAAAATTCCTAAGGAGAGAAGTTGTATCTGCAAAGACGCATTAAAGGATGCTCTGATATGAAAATCGATCATGAAGTGAAGGACAAAAATCAAGCGTTTGAGAGAGATTTGTAAAGAATCGCTCCTAAACCCATTGTAAGAAAGGCTATAACTACTACTGTAAACTCAAATTGTAGTAGCATTATTAAGGAAGAAAGGGCTCCAAAGACTGCCAGTATTGGCAAATTCATTATTGTAAGAGGTGATCTAAAGGCTTCTTAAACCTTAGGCTTATCAAAGCCAGATTCACTGAAAAGAAAACAAGAAAGGTTGTAAAATTCGTCCCATTCGCTACTAGCTCAATACTGACTCTTTTATCCCCAGAAATTGACCAAAGAAAGTAAGATGCAAGCTTGTCCAGCAGCCTTTCCTATCAGAGCATAGACTCCTGCTCCAACTAAACCGATTTCTCTTTTAAGCGCGGTAGAATTCATTTTAACTCTCCATGTAAGAAAAGATATTGATAAGCTTGATTAAGTTCAACTAATCAGCGCCAAAATTAGAGCTTTTGCCATAATTCATTACTTTTTATGAAAAATTGGATTATGGTTGGAAATTCCCTATCGTGGGGGTGGAGGCAAATAAGTGATAGATGGTGATATTCCTTTACTTGTTAGAGCAATGACCCCGCTTACGATTTTAACTATCGCTGCCATTAAGAGCAGATAAGAACCTAGGGCCAGGCCCCATGATAATTGCACGACGCCATATTCTCCTATACTCCCAGAATATGATCCAGTCATTGGGCTCGATGATATTTGATTTGATATCGTCATAAGTTCTGCTGGAACTTCGCCACCGGCAAAGGATGGTATCATAGATGCAAGTAAAGCCACGAATAGCAGTATTATTATGACTGGAATAAGAAGAGCTATGCCTCCTGTGATGTATTTCCTTCCTAGTTGTCTCGAAGACTTCATGCCTATCAAGTCCAGGATGCTCAACACTACTAGGGCAAGTATTATTATAAGGAATGGAATCTTCATTCCAAAGAATTGCACTAAACCATCCCCAAGAAGGTTGACTTGTACTCCCCTTATCCCGTCTATCACAAGCACGTCTACATTACCATCCGTCGTAAAAGGCCCTGACTGAATGTTTATGGTTGTAATATACCACGGTAGGAATAGAGCCATAATTACTAGAACAATGCTAACTATCCCAAGGATTATGCCTATGCTTGCTCTTGTTCTTAGATTTGCCCATAATCTTAATCCTCCTTTCCTATGAAGCTTTACTATACCGTAGATTTTCCAGACCACAAGTATGATTATTATTATCGAGAAGATGAGCAAGAAATTTGCGACTAACCAATTCATAATGAACCAATTTCCATCCACTGTAAATAGCCCCAATCCCCATGATACAGGGCTTTGCCACTTGCTTCCATCCTGACTGTACTTTGGACCCAAAGGACCGTTTCTTCCTCTTAATTCTTCAGCGCCTCCTCCCAAAGCACCCCATCTCCCTGCGAATTCAAGCCAGCCTTGAGTCCCTGTCCCTACTTCCTTTAACAATACAACTTGAAGATCCGAGTCGTTCCAGTTTATCATCTTGCCATTGGCTCCAACTATGTCGTTCTCCATCCCAAGATTACCTTGATATGCTCTGAAATAATTAGCGTGAGATCCTTGGGCAACGTAAACTTTAGGGTGAGTGCCATCGACTTTTTCTACATTACTCCATGAAGTCTTCTCTCCGCTCTCGTGTTGTGAATATGAAGCATATAGAGGTTCTTTACTACTATTCAATATGATTTCAACAACTTCCCAATCGCCTTGATGATCGTTCAGAGCTCCATTGTTAAAGGCATAGAATAGCCAATACTGGACTATTATGTAGCTTTCACCATCAGCCATGTCTGGCTTAACATGAGCATATACAAAGTATCCGTTTACTTCCTTCCAGTCGTTATAATCCTGAGATATTTCTTCAAAGCTTAGTTCGTTCTCTAAAAAGTAGTTATCGTTGACATTGGTCAAGACAGCTATCTCAGCTATAGTTGGTGAAGTATCTACCGTGATAATACTGTCTCCAACCTTCCTTTTCAAAATTGAGTTGGATAGATGATAGTCTATGGATGCTGGAAAGAACAGTTCTCCATCTACGAATTGTAATGTTGGCAGATAAGTATTTGCCAAGCTGGCTTCAACAGCATCGTCTAATCCATCACCATCCGAATCAACTCCTAGAACATTAACTGGAGCAAAGATAAAAAGAAGAGAAAGGAACAAGAGAATGATTATTCTCCCATGTTTTTTCGAAAAGCTCTTCATTTATATCATATCCATTTTTAAAACTGAGAATCCTTATCCATAATAAACCTTATGTTTCTGTTTTGTCTAATAAGCAAAAAATTAGGATAGAAAGGTTGAAATTTGGACATAATGATGCTAATTGGGAAAGAAGTTGCAAAGCAGAATAGCGAACCCGTCGTTAGTCCCTGAAGGAGAAAAATCATACTCTTGGGCATATAGGAACATGCCAGCTTTAGTTAAGACAATAGATAGCTTTGGTGATAAAAAACCATTGGCAGGGAAAAGGATTGCCATGTGCTTGCACGTAACAAAAGAAACTTCAGTTTTGGCTATGGGGCTGAAAAAGCTCGGAGCTGATGTTTACTTGAGTGCAGCAAATCCATTAACTACTCAAGATGATATTGCTGCTTATCTATCATCTCAAGGCATAACCGTTTTTGCATGGAGAGGAGAAAATTCAGATGAATATTTTGATTGCATAAGAAGCATTTTGAAATTCAAACCCGACATAATAATGGATGATGGTGGAGATGCCCATATAACTTTTCATGAAGAGTTCTCAAATCACAAAATCCTAGGTGGAACTGAGGAGACGACAACAGGGGTTACTCGTTTAAGAGCTTTGTCAAAGGTTGGAAAGTTGCGTTACCCAGTTATAGCAGTAAACAATGCTTACACAAAATTCCTATTTGATAATCGTTATGGAACAGGTCAAAGCACTTTTGATGGCTTGCTAAGGGCTACGAGCTTACTAATAACTGGTAAGAAAGTAGTAGTAGCTGGCTATGGATGGGTGGGAAAAGGCATAGCAAAGAGAGCAAGAGGTCTTGATGCTCATGTAATAGTGACAGAAGTTGATCCTCTTAAAGCCTTAGAAGCTCATATGGATGGCTTTGAAGTAATGCCCATGAGTAAAGCAGCAGAAATTGGCGATATATTCATAACTGCAACTGGTCAAATAAACGTGATAAGAGGAGAACATTTAGAAAGGATGAAGGATGGAGCAATACTAGCAAACGCTGGGCATTTTGATGTTGAGATCAATGTCAAGTATTTGGAGCAAAACAGCCTATTGAAAAGAAGTGTAAGACAGTTTGTAGATGAGTATAGGCTGAAGAATGGAAAAAGGCTCTATTTGATAGGCAGAGGTAGGATCGTGAATCTGGTGGCTGCTGAAGGTCATCCTCCAGAGGTGATGATGATGTCCTTCTCAAATCAATTGTTATCAGCAGTTTACATATCTGAAAACTATCGAAGTCTTGAAAATAGAGTTTATGATGTGCCTGAAAGCATAGATAAGCAAGTAGCAAAAAATGCATTAGAAGCGATGGGAATAGAAATAGACGAAATAACTGAAGAGCAGAAAAAATATGCAGGCGATTGGAGAGTCTGAAATCAAGTTTGATCATTTTTTCAAATAAGTTCTTACTCAAAAATTACTCCTAAAGACCACATCAAAAATATGCCCAGAGAAAGAAATATGAGTTGAACTATAGAATCTCTCATCTTCTCTCTTTTGTGCATTTCAGGAAGAAGGTCTGTGGCTGCGATATAGACGAAGCCTCCAGCAGCGAAAGGCAAAAGCAGTGTTGAAAAATATCCTGTGTATTGAATGAGGTAATAAGCGAAGACTGCTCCAATGATAGCAGTTATTGCTGATGCAAAATTGTAAAATAGTGCCTTTGTCTTTTTGAAGCCGCCATAAACTAATATCCCAAAGTCCCCTATCTCCTGTGGAATTTCATGGGCAGCTATAGCAAAAGTAGCAACTATGCCCAACTCTATGCTTGTAAGAAAACTTGCTGCTATTATCATTCCATCTATCCAGTTATGTATCCCATCGCCAATCAAGTTCAGATAGGTGAATGCATGAATATCGCACTTCCCCTCATGGCAGTGCCTCCAGCGTAGGAATTTCTCAATTACGAAAAAGAGCATTATGCCCAAAAGAACGAAGATAAAGATTTCTTCGCTGCCCAGTGCCAAGGATTCAGGCAACAAATCAAGAAAGGCTCCTCCCAGCAGTGCGCCAGAAGCAAAGGCGACCAGTATTAGAAGAAGGTTGTTAAGTATCTTATCGTTTAAGGATAAGAAAAGAACTCCTACAAGAGATATCGAGCTGACCAATAATGTAGCGAAGATGATTAGCAAAAGGTCTGACATACACTCACCTACGAATGACTACTACTTCATACACTCTCTATGCACTAGAACTTTACCATGGATGCAAGTCTCTGGATAATTCAAAGTTCTGCAAATTCTTTTAATCAACTTCATATCTACAAAGTAGTCCATTTTAGATGCTTCTTTGCAAGAGGTTTCATCATCTAGACCCAAAACTTTCCTGAAGTAGACTTCAAGAATTCTATGATTGTGAATCATTTTTAGGGCTAAATCGTTTCCCCTTTTAGTAAGCCTTATTCTTTTCCAAGGAGTCCTCTTAACCAATCCGTAGGATTCGAGCTTCTTTAATGTGTCTATCACAGAGGGTGCTTTTACATCAAAAATCTTTGCTAATTTCCCTGTAGATAGCACTTGTTTATCCTCCTCAAGCCTCCACAGGGCTAAAAGGTAAGATGCGCTAGTGGAAGTTAATCTGGTTTCTTGCATCCCAAAAATTAGGTAAATCCTAAATTTAAGTGTTTCTTCGCTAGGGAAATCTAGATATTAAAGAATATGAAAAAGTAATTCAATTTGTAATTAACATAAAAGATAAGGTATTTATGAACATCTTTTCTTGAATCATCTAAATAAGGTTCGTGGCAATCTTGGTGAAGTGGGTAGTAACATCGGCATGGCCATATTCCTCTGATATACCACATCTAGGCAACCTTATAGGCTCTGTATTGTCTGCAGACGTAATAGCAAGATATCTTAGGATGAAAAAACATTCAGTAATCTTCGTATCTGGCTCTGATGAGCATGGGACACCAGTTGAGATAGAAGCAATAAAGCATAAAATTCCAGTAAGAGAGTTTGCAGATGCTAACCATGAGCGCATAAAGAAATTGTTTGAGGATTGGAAAATATCTTATGATAACTATACAAGGACAGAAAGCCCAACTCATATAAATTTCGTAATGAATCATTTTAGAGAGATATATGAGAATGGCTTCATATTTGAAGAAGAGGAGCTTGTGCATTATTGCCCTAAAGACAAAAAATTTCTACCAGATAGATTTGTTGAAGGGACTTGCCCGTATTGTGGAGCACGTGGTGCAAGAGGGGATCAGTGTGATAATTGTGGAAAGCCTTTGGATGCTATAAAGCTCATAGATGCTTATTGTGCCATTTGTAACGGTAAGACCGAGATTAAAAGTACAAAACAATGGTACTTCGATCTGCCAAAGCTAAGTGAGAGAATAAGGAGCTATCTTTTGAACAATAAAGAGCTTTCTGAAAACGCCGTAACCTTTAGCCTAAGCCTAATAGAAGAAGGGTTAAAGCCTCGCTCTCTCACAAGGGATACTCAATGGGGGATACCTGCACCTTTCCCAGGAGCTGAAGGAAAGACTATCTACGTATGGATGGAAGCCGTTTTAGGCTATGTCTCGGCCGTTATAGAGTACTTTAAGATTAAAGAAAATGAAGATGGATGGAAGGATTATTGGCTTGATCCAAGTACAAAGACAGCCTTTTTCATAGGTAAGGACAATATACCTTTTCATACCATCATCTTTCCAGCCCTTCTCCTTGCATCAAAACAAAATTACACTCTGCCAAATGTAGTTAGTGCCACTGAATTTCTTCAATTCGAAGGGAAAAAGTTCTCAAAGAGCAGAAGGATAGGCATATGGATAAACGAAGCCCTTGAGATTTTACCTGTGGATTACTGGAGATATTGTCTATTATCCATTAGGCCTGAAAGCGGAGATGTAAACTTCACCTATGAGTTATTAGAGGAAAAGGTGAACAGTGAGCTTAACGACAAGATAGGGAATTTTATCAATAGAACCCTCTTTGCTATAAAGAGATTTATGAAAGGTGAAATTGCCAAGAGACCAAAGCTAAGTCAGCAAGGAGAAGATATGATAGAGAAAATAAATCTAAGGCATGACAAAATTGATGAGCAATACGAAAGATTCAGGATTCAAAGGGCTGTCAAGCTCACTTTAGAACAAGCTGAAGAAGGCAATGTGTACCTCAATTTGACCGAACCTTGGAAGACTTTTGAATCAAATCAAGATGCAACCTATGAGTCTCTTTACGTGGTGGCAAGAATGGTCAAGGCATTATCAATAGAACTCTACCCTATAATCCCCAGCACTGCTGATAAAATATGGTCTTTCCTTGGATTAAAAGGTAAATTGGATAATGCTGATTGGTCAGAAGCGAAAGAAGATTTTCATTATCCAGTCAAAATAGGTGAGTTTCATTCATTGTTTAAGAAGATTAAAAAAGAAGAAGTTATAAAAAGACTCGATGAAATTAGGAAGAAGTAGGAGAGATGAAAAATATCGAAAGAAGTTTCGTTTGAAGAATTCTCTAGATTAGACATAAGAATAGGCAAGATAGTAGATGCTCAACAGATACCTGGCTCTAAAAAGCTCATCAAACTTATAATAGATATAGGAGGAGCAACGAAAACTTCTGTGGCAGGAATAGGAGATGATTACAAGCCAGATCAATTATTATCAAAACTTGTAGCCATAGTCACTAACCTTAAGCCGAGAAAGGTCTTTGGGGTTGAATCTGAAGTTATGATACTTGCTGCCCTTGATGGTCCTAATGTTTCGATCCTTCAACCTGATAAGCAAGTCAAGGCAGGAAGTAAGGTGACTTAATTCAATTATTCATCCAAGATACTTATCCATTGTTTTAATAGCACAGTATGTGCCACACATAGTGCATGCTTCATTTTTCTGCAAGTTTAGAGATATCATTTTTTCTGGGTAAAGTGCATAGTGAAACTGACCTGCCCAGTCTAGATTCCTCCTTCTTTTCGCCAATTCTAAATCTCTCTCAGAAATTCCGTATTTTATAGAATCGCCAATATGGGCAGCTATTCTAAATGCAATAACGCCTTGTTTTACATCATCTATATTTGGTAAAGAGAGATGCTCGCTAGGTGTAATATAACACAAATAATCTGCCCCAGCACCAGCAGCAATGCTAGCACCAACACAAGCAGCTATATGATCATAACCTACTGCAACGTCTATAGGCAGAGGACCTGCGACGAATAAAGGGCGATTCTCGATGATCTTCTTATGATACTTAACGTATTTCCAAATCTCCGCAGCATTAACATGTCCACCCATGCCTTCGATTATAACTTGCACTCCTTGTTCATTTGCTTTCTTAGCGAGTTCGCTGTTCATCTTTATTTCAAGTATTTGTGGCTCATCTTTTAAATCGTGAATGCAACCGCTACGCATACTATTACCTAGAGATAAGACAATGTCTCTTCTCCTCAATATCTTCAAAATTTCGTCAAATCTCTCAAGAAAAGGATTTTCCACTTGATGCTCGATCATCCATGCTGCAGTTAGGCTTCCACCCTTAGAGACCATGCCCATGATTCTTCTTTGATTCTTTAACTTCTCTAACATCTTAAGTGTAAAGCCAGCATGAATAACGATCGAACTCACACCCTCTTCAGTATGCTTTTCTATCATGTTAATCAAATTTCTATAGCTGACTTTATGGAGGGATTGGTACTCTGCAACTGCCTGATAAATAGGCACTGTAGTAATTGGCAAGCTTGTAGCAGTGAATATACTCTTTCGAATGGCATCTATATTTCCACCCATGGACAAATCTGAAATCGTGTGCGCCCCAAATTTTTCAGCAACCTTGGCCTTCTCAACTTCTTCGATTGGATCAACTACTATAGGGGATGTTCCTATGTTCGCATTTATTTTGGTGCTTAACCCTTTCCCGATTCCAAGTGAGCCATAACCCTTGCGAGTCATGATTACAATTTCTCCTTTCTCTACACTTTCTCGAATGAACTTTGCCTCTAACTTCTCAGACTTTGCTACTATCTCCATCCCTTGAGTTATTGTACCAGCAAAGGCAGCCTCTAACTCCGTTTCCATATCTCAAACCCTCTACTTACCCATTCTAAACCTTTCTCGCCTTATCTAAAAGGCTAGGAAAACATAGAGCATCTTCTCTTATGATCGATAAAGGAATTTATGATAAACTCTTTAAGGTTCAACGGATCATCGATAAAAGCAACAGTGGAATTCCCATTCATTCTTGCCATATCATCACATATATCCCTTAACCTAACATTAGAGTCTAGCATCATTATGTTCATTCTTATGCCCTCCCTTCCTGCTAAATAGGAAGTCCTCAAAGCACTTTGTAATGGTGTTTGCCCTGGATAGTAAGAGATCGTTGGTTCACTGTCTGTTATTAGGAAGATGTTCCTGTTGCCATCCTCTTTCGCTAAAATCTTTCTAGTAAAATCCAGTGCGTGCCCAATGTCCTTAAATGCCAATCAGGAATTTCTGACTCCAAGCCTTTTACTTTCACTAGATACATATTTCTTTTTCCTATTTCGATCTCTTCTTCAAGAGTTTCAGGAGGGGCTATCTCTATTTCTTCCATTCTATCCAAAAGTGGCTCTTTTATAGGGCTTTTACCCCTATAGTTTGCAGGATTTGTTGCAGCCAATATGATTGCATCAAGTCTAAATGGAACTATATCCCCCTCTGTAGTTGTCACTTGCTTTTCCTCAAAAAGTTCATGAAGCAATGTTTGAAGAGACGAGGGTATTGCCCCAAATATCAACCTCACTTCCACCTAGAACGTAATAAGGCGCATTATTCCTGTTAACCTTAATATCCTCAAAGAGTAGTTCAGTAGGTATCTTTGGCTTCACTCTTACACCCATATTCTAAGCTTACCATGATTATTTACAATCTAGGATAATAATGTTCTGCTTTTTTGTTACCATCGCCATTCTTCATGACAATTCTCTTACAAACCAACAATCGTCCAATTTTCTCCTTCAGCCTCTTCAAAAATCTGACAGGTTCTAACATTAGATTCTTTAACTTCGTGATAAATTCTGATGTACTAAATTTTGATATCGCTTGATTTTTGCATTAGAAATACAAAAGTTTCAAAAGTCCATTGCATTAAGAATCTCTTCTGGCAAGCCAGGACATTGAATACTTAAGTAGTATTTACTCTTGATTATTTGGGCTTTTATGAGTTCTCTCATTTCTTCCATACGACGATATGTAAAAGGATTCAATTGACTAAGTCTCTCTTTTGAAATGCCTTCGATTTCAGTTGATACAAGTACTTTCTCGCCCCATATTGGATGAGGTTCGTATTCAACAGCCCCTCTAGCAGCTTGGAGCAAGAATAACTCTGTTTCTTCTATCGTTGGGCTTGTACCACCAACAGGCTTTGGAATACCATTTGATCCTGTTTTGAGCTTTGACCTAGGCATCATGTAACTCTTGTCACCAAGTTTTTCTTCGACCCACTCATATTCCGAGCCTATCTTACCAAGGGTAGTCAGCAGGTATAAATCAACAGGATTGCCCTTCTCTTTTCTCTTTTTCAGTATTTCATAGAATCTAACCACATGCGCAGCGTTACCAACTCCCATCGTAAAAGGCAAACAATACCTAGATTCGTATAATTCTTTGCCCACTACAGCCAGAGATTGAGCAGGGTGACCAATCGTTCTACCATCTGCCAATACTTTAGCGGCAAAGGCCAAATCTTCTATCTTAACCCAAGCATAGTCACAGAAGTTTCCTGGACTTATGAATACTGCCATATTCAATGGACCTGTTGAATCTATTTGGCCATCGAAATAACCCGTATCTTCTAAGTTAAATACACTCCTAGCATTGCGATTTTGTGCTCCCTGATACTGGAAGAGTGTCCCACCTAAGCATGGATTCCCATCAGGCCCAAATTCTGTATTTTCATGCAAAGCGTTAGATGACATCGCCGCACGCCAGATAGGAAGTTGAAGTTCTGTTACATCCTCAGTTTTAGTCCAAGAGCCCCTTTCTGAGCCATATACTCGATCCTCAAATACTGCCACAATATCATCATTTCTTATCACCTGGTCTGATAAATATTCAGTTGGATCTACACCAAATTGCTGAACAAACAAGTGCTTATTGTGCTCACCGAAGACATACATGCCATGAGTTGATTTCCCAGTGCCAGTTAATCCCCAAATACACATTACAATTCTTTTAGATTTATCATCGACTGTTTTTACAGTGAACTCCCTTAAAGATGCATGTTCACCACATCCGCCTTTTTTGTAAACAAAATAAATCCAATGGGACAAGAAGCCTTTTTTCACTTCACCTTGATATGAGCTACAAGTCACAATAGTATAATTATGGAATGGAAAGCGAATTACCCGAAGCATTTGGTTTGTTCCAGGTATGTTTGGATTTCCTAAGTAATGAGGAATATCAATGAGCATTACATCCGGTTCTTCTTCTGGAGGAGCTGGGAAGTTTATCCGGGACCACCTATAGGCAATGTCTGGGAATTGAGGATCACAGTATAATCTGGCATGCATTTTGACAGGAGAATTTTTTGACCCTAAGTAACAGTCGACCTGAATTAGAGGACCTTGGGCTAAGATATGCTCGAGTACCCTCATCATTAAAAATTTATAATCAGGTTTTAAGTCTTCATTCTTCTCAATTACCAAACTTCCAGTAGCAGATCGATGCCAGATATTTGAAGCCCAGCCCCAAGCATTATTCTTAAATCTTGTACCATAAAATTTTGCCCTCTCAAATAGATCTGGTGGATTGTTCAATATCGCTTTGATTCCAGCTTTCTCTTTCATTTCAATAATTTTAAAAAAAAGTTCCTTGAATCCTTCAATCGTTATTTCTTCTTGTTTTATTAACAATTCAATTAACCTCCTCCTGCTTTTTGTCTAGACTATGTTGTCTAACTCTTTGATTATCAAAAATAAAGTCAAGCCAGAACTTCGTTTTTTCATGTTCAACATAAAGTTGTAATTCCCAAAAAATAGTTTTTACCAAGGCTTTTTTCTGTCCTCCTCAACTCTTCGAGCTTGAGATGGTGTGCACTAGGCTGATTGTATGCATGGTCTGCTAGTCTTAAGGCTCTCTTATCGCTCATACTTCCATTGCCTACTATACTGCGTAAATAAAATCTTTACTAATTAAATGTTAAAACTAATACTTCTCTATGAACCAAGTCTTGTCGAAATCTTTAATCTGCTTAACCGTAGTTTCAGGCTTCCATACTACACACATAGCTATGTCTTTATCCATGTCTATACTCTTGTAGAGTTCCAGCCAGATGAAGGCAAGTATCGTATAAACAGCCATGGCAAGCTTGTTAGAATCAGCGACGAATTCTTTGTATTTCTCCCTCCTGATGATGTAAACACATCGAAAGTTGTCTCCAACGTTTCACTCCTAATGTAACAAAGCTTGTAATTATATATGCCTTACCTCTTGAGTAAAGTACCGGATAGCATGTGATACCCTCCCAAGATGCTCTAACGCACATTCGTAATTTGGATAAGTCTTCATACCACACTCAGGACCTGCATATGGAACCCTTTCAATACCATAGAAATCCACTGCTTTTTTCAATCTTTTTTTCATTATTTCAACAGATTCGAGATAGTCCTTCGGATCGATTGTCCCTTTCTTTATCCCAGCCCAAACCTTTTCAACCTTTTGCATAAGAGCCGCTTCATTAACTTCTCTAGATTTTATTAGGGTCTCATCTCTGACCAGCCTGTCAAAATCAGTCACGCATATGCTCGATTTCAGGAATTTATCCCTTTCCTCAAGTAATTGCTTTGCTCTTTTAGATTCATAGATGGGGTCTTCAACGTGTGATTCAATTATATTCAGTGAGTTTATCTCCCAAAACAACTCATCTGATGTGTTATGAAGGTGAATGCACGACTTCACTCCTCTTAAAATTATCTCATGGAAAATATTCTCCCATGCCTTTAGCAATTCTTCTCTTCCTTCAGAACCGTAATCGATCAAAGGATCGCTCAAAAAACCAAAAACTGGCTCATCAACAGCAATTAGTTCTATCTCTGAGTATTTGTCTTTATGAATGTTGTTTGAAACGAATTTTGATATAACTTTACTTAGCTCACTGAATATACCGCTTGTTCTATTTAAAAGAAGAGATGAAATCGTATATGGTCCAGTTATGCAGATCTTTATCTTAAAAGTATTGCCTAATTTCTCATAAATCCTTCTCGAATTCTTTTTGATTGCCTGGACCTCAGGTATTCTAGCCGTTTCAGGTTTTACTGATAAGCTTCCGACGATCGAGTAACCGTCTTTACCCTTTTCTATTCCCTCTATCGAGTCTAGGAACATCTTGTTCATGTCTCTGAATTGTGGATAGTTAGGAACGTTTATTCCGGCTTCAAGCTTGTCTAAGAATCCTTTTACGATTTTCTCCTCAAAATATATTATAGGCTTGTATAAAGGATGATCCGTGCCATGGAGAAGGGGAAGCATCGAGTTGAAGTTCATGGCTCCTTTTGAGAATTTATCGAAATCTCCAATAAAGGGCATGCTCCCAACATCGTAGGATTTGATCTTTGACAATTATCTTAATCCTCCAAGTTTAGAAAAGAGTCTTACTGCATGTAAAGGTTATCGCTTCAGCTATAAATCTTACCTCTATTCATCTTAAGCATAACATGTCAAGAAAGACATGTAGTTGGAGTTCATATTATGATGGCAAATTGGTGCGGGGGGTGGGATTTGAACCCACGAACCCCTAAGGGACAGGGTTCTAGGATCATCGTTCTAAGCCCTGCGCTTCCAAGAAGCGAGTAGTTTCTCTTTGACCAGGCTTGGCAACCCCCGCTCATATAATTTGCTAATAAAGCCATATTTATGGTTAATTCAGAAAAGAATTCGGCTATTTTTGATAGAAGAGAATCAGTGAGTTTTAAACTCATGCTTCTCTCTAAGTGGCATACACACTTTTCATAGGCTCGGTCTTTCTACAAGGAAGCACTTTTTGGGGAAGGCAAAACCTTCTTTATGGGCTCTCCGTCAAGGTAAGAACAACGAAGTCCGAACTTTCTGACACATTCTAGGCATAGGGCAGGGTCACAAAGGGATGTTGTAAGGTACTTTTCACCACCATCTGGAGCCATGACCACCATGACTCCTTTGTCTAACTCTCTTGCCTTCTTTAAGGCTATGTAAAAAATCGCTCCAGAGCTAGGCCCTACAAAAATTCCTTCTCCCAATGCTAACATTCTTGCTGTCTCTTCAGCCTGTTTTATGTCTACTCGATGTATTTCATCGACCCTTGAAGGTTCCCAAATCTTTGGTACGTATTGGGTCTCCAGGTTCTTTAAGCCTTGAATTGGAGTTTTAACATCTGGCTCTACAGCGATAATTCTAACATTAGGATTATACTCCTTTAATCTTTTGGATACTCCTACCAGAGTGCCACTAGTTCCTATCCCAGCCACGAAATGGGTTATCCTACCATTCGTATCCTTCCATATCTCCTCTGCTGTTGTTTCGTAGTGAGCGAGAACATTGTACTTATTGGCGAATTGATTTGGCATAAAGTATCTTTCAGGGTCTTTGCTTATGATCTCCCTTGCCAAGTCTTCAGCACCGTCCATACCCTTTGATCCTTCAGACAGGATTATCTTGGCTCCCAAGGCAATGAGGATAAGCCTTCTTTCAAGGGTCATGGTTTCAGGCATTACCAAAATTAGTTCGTAGCCTTTCGCGGCGCAGACAAGAGCTAAACCTATGCCTGTGTTACCGCTGGTGGGCTCTATTATTATCTTATCCTTTGTCAACTCGCCAGTCTTCTCAGCATGCTCTATCATATACTTGGAAATCCGATCTTTGACTGAGCCACCTGGGTTGAACTTCTCCAATTTTAAGTACAATTCTAGATTCTTGTTTGGATTCAGTCTATTTATTCTCACCATAGGAGTATTCCCAATCAAGTCCAGTATGCTATCAGCAATCATGATAGATTATTAATAACAGTGTCATATTAATTTTGTTAGTGCAAAGTTTTCCATATCTATGAAAAATGTGGTAGCCCGGGCCAGATTCGAACTGGCGTCACCAGGTAACCCCTTTTTGGATCCAGAGCCTGGCATCCATAGCCCTTGAGGTTGACCGCTAGACGACCGGGCTTCCAGACTCATTTAGAAAAGAACGGATTAAAATCTTTTCCAGCTAGTCTGGGCGGTGTTAAATTAGCATCATTTTGACTTGATGGTCAGATCTTTTCCTCTTAGGACTCGAAGGAATGTCTTGGTTCAAGAGAGAACCATTCAGTATCTAGAATAGGATTGATGGCTTTTATGATTACTATCCATGCTTGAGCATGTGAATAGATTGCTCTATCTCTTCACATATCTACACGATGCTAGAAGACACATCAAGTTTAAAGAGATACTGAGCCTCAAGGTGAGTGGGCCTTAAGTTAACATCGCCCTCTTAAGACTGGCAAAACTATTTGATTAACTAATCCAATTCAGTGAGTAAAGTAAACTTTACGCTGTGAGACAAAAAATGAGGGGTCATCGAACCCCTTTCATTTGCTGAGATATATTTCAATGGAACTGACGTTGTTTATGTTACCTGTTTCGTTGCTCTTGACTTGCTCTGTGTTTATGTTTATGTCCTTTACTTTTATGCCTGTAGCAAATCTTTTCATGGCTATCTGAGCCACATCTACAGCCTTGCTTATAGCTCTGCCCCTAGCTTTGATTGTTACCAATTCGCTGCCATTTTGGAACAATGTTAGGCATGCCAAGACATAGTTCATGACTGGCTTTTTCCCTATGAATACAGAATTTGTCTCTGACATATTGACACCTGGCTTGTAATTGAAGGGATAGAGATTTACCTTAAATACATTACGGTCTTGACTCAAAGCAAATTCATAAATAAAAGTATGAGTAAAAATAAGATAATCATGGCGACTCAGATCATAGCAGCTCGACAAGGTATCATTACAGAAGAGGTTAGAAAAGTAGCCATTGAGGAAGGATTGTCTGCTGAAAGGCTAAGAGATCGAGTGGCTCGTGGCAAAGTTGTAATTACCCACAACAATGGTAGAAACTCCTCTAAGCCCATCGGTATAGGGCAAGGGCTTAGGACGAAGATCAACGCAAATATAGGCACTTCTCTTGATGTTTGCGATTTGAACCTTGAACTAGAGAAGGCAAGGGTAGCCATCAAGTATGGAGCAGACACCATAATGGACTTAAGTACAGAGGGAGATCTGGACCTTATAAGAAATGCAATCCTTAAGGAAGTGCAAGTCCCTTTTGGCACAGTTCCTGTGTACCAAGCATATATAGAAACTGTGAAAAAAAGTAAGAATCCTGCCAGCATGAGTATAGACGATCTCTTTAATGTTATTGAGAAGCAGATGAGGGACGGTGTTGCCTTCATGACTTTACACTGTGGCATAACGTTAGATATTGTGAATCATGTTATAGATCATCCTAGGTTGAATGGAATAGTGAGTAGAGGAGGGGCCTTTCTCGCTGCTTGGATGCTTCATAATGAGAAGGAGAATCCGCTTTACTCGAATTATGACTATCTCCTTGAATTGGCAAAGAATTATGATGTAGTATTGAGCTTGGGAGATGCGTTAAGGCCTGGAAGCCTTGCTGATGCTAGTGATTATGCCCAGTTTCAGGAGTTAATAACCATAAGCAACCTTGTGAAGAGGGCTTGGGACGAGGGTGTTCAGGTTATAGTCGAAGGACCAGGCCATCTGCCATTGGATCAGATAGAGGCTAATGTAAAGATGGAGAAGTTGTTGTGTAAAGGCGCACCCTTTTATCTACTGGGTCCTCTCGTGACAGACATAGCTTCTGGCTATGATCATATAGCTGGAGCCATAGGCGGAGCTATAGCAGCCATGGCCGGAGCAGACTACCTTTGCTACGTTACTCCAGCAGAGCATCTTGGTCTTCCTAGCATAGAGGATGTTCGTCAAGGCGTAATAGCATCGAAGATAGCTGCCCATGCAGCCGATATAGTAAAGCTTGGCAAGAAGGCCATTAAACATGATATTGAAATGTCGAAGGCTCGCTCTCTTCTCGATTGGAAGACTCAGATAAGTTTGAGCGTAGACCCTGATGGAGCAAAAGAAATACATTACAGAGTGAGAAGCAAAAGCGGGACGTGCACTATGTGCGGCGATTATTGCACCTATAAGATCCTAGGAAATTCTTCAAGAAAGTCAAAAAAGAGTATATCAAGGCAAATTGTAAACCCATGATGAAAAAAGATTATAAGAACGATACTTTGGTGAAGAATCTATGCCCATTACAGACGTTATGAAAAAGCAGTTGGCTCAAAGGAGAAAACTGTTCTTCAAGATTTGCTTAAAGTGTGGTTCAAAGAACTCTATATCTGCTACGAGATGCAGGAAATGCAAAAGTGGAGACTTAAGATTAAAGAACAGAGCCCTTGCTGCTAAGAAGTAAATTTTACAGGGCCGGTAGTCTAGTCTGGTTAGGATGCCGCTCTCACACAGCGGAGGTCCCAGGTTCGAATCCTGGCCGGCCCATCAATTCAAGCGCTTTTCATAAGAGAATGTTAAAGCAAAAAAGAAATACTTATCATCAGCATTGGACCAATTAAAAGGCAGTCCGTACTCTTAAAGAAAATATATTGATAAAAATAGCCTTGGCGGAGTGGCATAACTGCCTTCCGCCAGATTTTTTGCGTAGAGAGAACTTATTCCTACTGCTATTCTTCCTTCTCTGCAGTTTCGACTATTTGACCGTTGGCGGATCTGTTTCCAACCTGAGTGATCTTGATTCTTGCTTTTTGTCCTTCTTTTGCTCCTGCAACGAAGATAATGAATCCTTCGATCTTCGCTATTCCGTCTCCGCGTCTGCTGATCTCAGTGATGGTAACATCGTATTCCTTGCCCACTTCGACAGGCTTTGGTCTGAACGACCTTGAACCACCGAAGCCGCCATGTCTATAGCCGCCTCCTTGTCCGTAACTCGTATCTTCTCAACTCCTAGCGCTTTATTGCGCTGGAAAAGGGTAGCAATTATCACATATATAGCTATTGTTTTGATCAACGCCTATTCTTTAGCAAGGGCTTTTAGAGAATTATAGCCCAACGCATCTAACTTCTTTCCATCTTATTACTTGATTTTCTGATGCTCACTTGTATAAGTTTATAAATTAAAGCGATAATCTTTAGATGAAAATTGAATGGAGAATGAAACTTCCGTCCAAAGTAAGCCTTCGTCAGTTTTCACAGGTTTTCTAGGGAGGCTTGGAGGAACTCTGTTAGAGCCTCGTAAGACCTTTTATGATATGATGCAAAGAGAGATGCGTATAATAGAGCCTCTGTTCTTGATCATAGTATTTTTTGGAATTCAAGGTGCCCTTGTTGGTGTCTTCACAGTTAGAATACTTTATTCCTTTCTTGCTTTTTTAAGCCCTATCATCGGTGCTAAGCAATTGCAGGCTTTTCAGGGAGGTCTTCTCATAATACCTTTCATCATCGCTATATCTTGGATTGTTTTTGCTCTCATGATATGGATAATATCGGCAGGCATCGCTCATTTATGCGCCAAGTATATCTTCAAGGGCATGGGTTCATATACTCAACTTCTCAAACTTTATGGTTACGCTTCTGTTCCAAGCTCTCTAGTTATATTAGGGATGATGCTCACAAGTCTGAACTTTTCTATCTTCTTCGGTCTTTCTATGATCCTTTGCTTGATGGCTGTCTTCTGGACAGTCGTTATCCTAGTAGTTGCCGTTGAGAGATGCTACTTGATAGACCCTGGTCAAGCCTTCATATCCTCCTTCATAGCGCCCCTAATTGTTTATCTTGCCTTATCGGCACTTGTCTGGCTAATCTTCTCCAGTTTAGTACTAGGAGGTTTCTCTTTATGAGAGCTAACACCATTATAGGGGGAATCATAATTGCCATTTTATTGGCAAGTGTGATCTTTACTTTTGCATCCCCTATCCTTCTTGGACCTCTTATCAAATTCGAGGAAGATAGAGCTAAAGTCACTAGAACATATTTGTTTACTTCAGATGATGCACCAGGAGTAGATTACGTAAATCTGAACTTTACAATAAAGGCTGGCAGGATTGATATCAATTTCATTGATGATAGCAGTTTGATCTATAAGTTTGTTTTTAAGCAAGATGAAGGAACTACAAAACCTAGCATTGAAAACATAACTGTCGATAGTGATCTGCTCGTTAATGTAATGGCTGAATCTGGTGATGTTAAAGTGACCTTCGGCAACAATTACATTTACAATGGAACGCTAAGAGTAAGCTTAGGTGGGATAGCAGCGAAATTATCTAACTATTCTAACATAGAATTTTTCGATCTTGCTGCAGTCTATGCTGGTGGCGTCTCAGTAGATGTAGAAGATGATGCGTCATTTGACCATTTGAATATTAGAGTGAATGCAGGAGGAATAACGATGCATATTGGAGCTAAGACTCTTAAAAAAAGCTCAAGCATATTCGCCAGAGTTGAACTTGGAGGAATTGCAGTTGATTCAATTCCTAAGGGAACAAGCCTAGGTAGCAGATTGAAGGCATTCGCTGACATAGGTGGAATTTCTCTAAATCCTAGAAACTACACAGTAATAAGCCATACAGTCAATAGAGTTGAAATAGAGACGGAAAATTATCCAACTGCACCCATTAAGCTTGAAATTGAGGTTTTCACAGGATTAGGAGGGACGACAATAAACCAACCCTTCTTTCTAGCCTTTCCAACTAGCTTCAGCCAAGAGATTACAGCAAGATATTTTCTTGAATAAGAGCATTTAAATCATATTGACCACATATGGCAACTATGGAGAAGCAACTTTACATAATCACCGTTCAAGGTTTGGACAGACCAGGTCTAGTAGCAGGAATTTCAGAGATTTTAGCAGAGGCAAACGTTAATCTTTTAGATGTAGATCAAACGGTGATAAGAAAACTCTTTGCCATGTTCATGATAGCAGATTTCACAGCAGCTAGTAAAAAATTTGAAAGAGTAAAAGAAGATTTGTTCAAAAAAGCTAGAGAGCTTAGGATAAAGGTTTCAATCGAGCCTTATGTATTTAACGAAAGTCTAAAGAGAAAAGAGGAAAGAAATCTTATCTTACTAACGATAATTGGCAAGGATAGACCCGGCATAGTGGCCAGATTTTCTAAGATTTGCGCTGATAACGGTGTGAACATAGAAAGAACAAGGATGATAGCGAGAGGGGAAACTATAGCCCTTGAGATGCTAATAAACGTGGAAGGTTTGAAGACAGATTTTGATAAGTTCAAGGAACTTCTTCATCAAGTAGGCTTGGACTTATCCTTAAGTGTAATAATTCAGAAGCAAAACATTTACCATAGGGCTAAGAAGCTGATAGTCTTTGATCTAGACACAACCTTCATCCAACAAGAAATAATTGATGAAATTGCAAAGATAGCTCATGTTGATCGACAGGTTAAAGAAATAACGAAAAGAGCCATGAAGGGTGAAATGGATTTTAAGCAAGCGCTGAGGGAAAGAGTCAAATTGCTCAAGGGTTTGCCCATTTCATCCTTAGGTTCGATCTTAAAGGAAATTAGGTTGACTAAGGGTGTTGAAGAACTTCTTTCTGTTTTAAAGGAGCTAGGATGCAAGATAGCAATAATCACAGGCAGCTTTTCCTATTTTGCTGATAAAATCAAAGAAAAATTTGATTTGGATTATGCATTTGCGAATGAGTTAATAATCAAGGACGGTAAACTCACAGGAGAAATTAAGGAGCCAATATTGGATGCAGAGATGAAAAGAAGATTGATTCAAGATCTGATAAAGAAAGAGGGGATAAAGAAAGAGGAGGTTATAGCTGTAGGAGATGGTGCAAACGATAGATTTATGCTCATGGAGGCTGGTCTTGGAATAGCTTTTGATGCTCAAAAGATCTTAAGAAAAGTTGCAGACGGCGTGATAACGAAAGATAATTTAAGAGGTTTGATTTACTGCTTAAATGAATTTAGGGATTATTGATCTTTAAATCAGACACACTTGAACTCTAAGCCGTACTTGTTTTTAAGAAATTCTTCAAATTTCTTAAACACTGGGCTTGAAGAAACTCCTATCTTCGTCCTTTTTTCCAGATCATAACAGATACAACGCTCAGTTATTCTAGGGTCTGCCTTAAGAACTTCATATGCCTCTTTTTCTAGACCTCCGGCGCAGATAAATGCCATAAAAGATGCCTCTTTAACCTTCCAAAAGTCGCCTTCATGTAATGTAACTTTTTGTAAACATGCCATGGACTTGAGAGTTGTAATGGCTATTGACTTAGACCAAACAAATACATGATAAGAGCCATCGATCTTGAACCATTGACCGCTCTTTTCGGCTTCCCACTCATCTCGGCAGTGCTCTCTAAAAGCCTTAAGGACTTCCCTGACTTTTAGAGTTTCCAAATTTACTCACGATAAAGAATGCAAAAAGGATCGATTTAAGATTTATCGAGATGCCTAAATTTCACTTGTTCAGTATGTTCTCATAAACTCGAAGGGTTTGTGTAGCTGCCTTTTCCCATGTAAAGTAATTCAATATCCTTCTTCGCCCATTTTCTCCCCATTTTCTGGCTCTTTTTTGATCTCTTAGAACTTCTCTTATGCCCCATGCTATGTCAGCCGGGTCATGACCATTGATATGAATACCATTTTGCTCAGGACCCGATGAGACAATCTGTTCTACAAATCCAACTACTCCTCTTGCTCCTACAACTACTGGCTTCTCCATGGCCATGGCCTCTAGGCTGACTATTCCGAAAGGCTCATACAAGGATGGGAAGACGCAAACATCCGATGCTGCATAGTGTAAAATGCGCTCTTCCTCAGGCACGAATTCGAACCTATAGAGAACCTTTTCCCTTATTCCTAGCCTATCGGCCAAAGCCATTAAATCACGCTGCTCCTCACCTCTGCCTAGTATCACAAGTTTAGATTTTGGAAATTCGTTCAGAACGAGGGGGAGAGCCTGTATCAGATTTCTAACCCCCTTAACCCATGTCAGCCTTCCAACAAAGAGGATGAAGTTTTCATCAGCTCCAATTCCATATCTATCACGCAGTTTTTGGACTTCTTCCTTGCTTATCCTATTTGGATCGTATCTCTCTGGATCAACGCCATTCCAGACCACATCGATTTTATTCTCTGGCCAACCATGACGGGCCAAGTCTTGTCTCATTACGTTGCTAACAGTTACTATGCCATCGGCGCTTTCTGCCGTTACTTTTTCAAGATGACTTATAACTTCTGACCCTGTGTCTCCACTCCTTCCCCACTCTGTAGAATGAACATGAAACGCCAAAGGCATCTTTTCCAATTCTTCCTTGATTATAAGTCCAGCCATACTGCTTAACCAATCATGAACACTTATCAAATCAAATTTATAATGATCCCTACGAATTAGTTCATTAACGAACTTTGTAGCAGACAAGATATTGTAGATGAAGACGTCGTTAAAGAATTTCAAATTGGTTCCCCATCTTCTAAGATCTTCCGTTACTAAAAGGGGGAAGATCTTCGTGGCGTTTGCAATCATGGGTCTATGAACCTCTACCCCCTCTATTATCTCTCTCACTGGCAAGCCTCCAGGGTTGAGGGTGAAGACTGAAATATCGTGGTCTAGGTCCACTAACTTCCTTGTCATATTCTCTGCATAAGTACCTAATCCTCCTACAAGAACAGGAGGATACTCCCAGACGAAGAAGGCGATTCTCAAAAGTCTTCACCTAAAGAAAACAGCAATTGGTTATTAAAACTATTCATATTCGATTAAAAATCTTTCGTTATCAGATAGATTTTTCAATAGGCAAATCAACTATTTGGCATATTATAAGAAAGATTAAATCTTTGTTTTTAGTATTTATTAAAAATAGAGTGACTCATCTTTGAGCTCTTTAAGTGTCGAGAATTTAAGCGTCGAAGTTAATGGAAAAAGGATTCTGGACGAAGTAAACTTAGCGATACCGAAGGGAGAAGTTCATGTTTTATTTGGTCCAAATGCCTCTGGAAAAACATCTCTACTGATGACTATACTGGGTTTCCCTAACTACAAAGTAGTCTCAGGCGAAATCTGGTTCAATGGCGTGAGTATAACGAATATGTCTACAGATGAGCGTGTAAGACTTGGGATAGGTGTTGCTTTTCAAAACCCTCCTGCCATAAGAGGGGTTAAACTGGCTGACATCCTTCATAACTTTCTCAAATCTGAACCTGAAGCTAAGAAAAAAGAGATCGAGCTATGTGAGACCTTAAACTTCACAAAGGATTTCCTTTCAAGAGATTTGAACCTTTGCTTCTCTGGTGGGGAGGTTAAGAGATCTGAACTTTTACAAATCCTTGCCCAGAAGCCTAGCTTCGTTATGTTAGATGAGCCAGACTCAGGAGTCGATATCGAGAACCTTGGGGTCATAGGCAAAGTGATAAACGACTTCCTCAAGGAGAGGTCAGGGCTGTTAATAACTCATCTGGGTTACATCTTACGCTATGTTAAAGCTGATAAAGCCCATGTCTTGATCGAGGGAAAGGTAGCTTGTTCAGGAAAGCCCATCAAGATTCTTGACCAGATATTAAAGGAAGGCTACGGATGGTGTGAGAAGTGCTTAAAGATAGAGAAGAAGTGTTAAAGGCTGTAAGCAAGCCAGCCAGTTTAGGTCCTGATCTAGAAATAAAAGATTACATCAGAGAAGCTAAAGCCTTTTACTCCTGCCCAGTCTCGTCTCTCCCAAAAGAAATAACAGATCAATCCTTGAAAGTAGGGATAAGAACTGATGAGAAGGATAGGATCGGAACTTACTTTCAGATAGACCATTCGGTCGTTTTTCAAGGCTTTCAAAAGGCTTTTGAAGGGAAGATAGAGTTAATGAGTACAACAGAAGCCATCAAAAAATATGATTGGCTCAAAGATTACTGGTGGAATCTTATACCAGCAAATATGGACAAATACACTGCACTATCAGAGCTAAACTGGGATCATGGTTATTTCATCAGAGTCTTAGAAAATCAGAAAATAATGTTTCCTCTTCAGGCTTGCCTCTTCATATCAACTAATGGATTGAATCAGAATGTTCATAATGTTGTGATAATGGAGCCTAACTCAGAGGCTCAAATAATAACAGGTTGCACTGTTCATCCCAATGTTCAAAGAGGACTTCATGTAGGAATTACGGAATTTTATTTAAAAAAAGGCGCTAAGCTTACTTTCACTATGATCCATAACTGGGCTCAGAACTTTGATGCTCGTCCAAGAACAGCAGTGCTTGTAGAGGATGATGCCACATTCGTTAACAATTACATATGCTTGAAACCAGTGAAGAGCCTTCAAACATATCCAGTTGCATACTGTAAAGGAAGCAACTCAAAAGCAAGATTCAACTCCATAATATTTGGAGTAGGAAATTCCAACATAGATTTAGGAGCGAAGATAGTTCTTCAAGGACCTAGAAGCAAAGGAGAAGTTATCACTCATGCCATAGCCTCAGATAGTTCACAGATATACTCTAGAGGGTTATTGATAGGAGAGCATAGTGATAGCAAAGCCCATCTTGAATGTAGAGGTCTCTTGGTTTCTGATAGAGCTTTTATACATGCCATACCAGAGCTTATTGGCAAAGTTAGCGGAACTGAACTTTCTCATGAAGCTGCCGTTGGTAAGATAGCAGAGGAGCAGATAAGATACTTGATGGCTAGAGGATTTTCTGAGGCTGAAGCAAGATCTTTGATAGTAAGAGGTTTTATGGATGTTACCATATTCGGCCTTCCAGATGCTTTAAGAGATGAAGTGAAAAGAATCGTTGATGGGACTGCGAAAGGGGTTTTGTAATCACCCTTATATCATTAACTAAAAAGCAAAGCTTTTACACTTACTAAGACGCTAAATATAAATCAGCAAAGTAAACTAATCTATATTGATACAATTGAGTACAGAGCTTATTCGCCTTGAACACGGAGGCGGCGGAAAACTCATGAGGTCGCTTATCGAGAATGTAGTCATACCAAGTTTTTCTCTCAAAAAAGTTGAAGGAGGAACAGGATTGCCAGAGGAAGACGATGGTGCAGTAATACCTATTGGAGAAGGCTATCTTGTTTTGACTACAGACTCTCATACTGTAAAGCCCTTGTTCTTCCCTGGAGGAGATATAGGAAGATTGGCAATATCTGGTACAATAAACGATCTGGCAGCAATGGGCGCAAGACCTATTGCTATAACCTCTGCAATTGTCATAGAGGAAGGCTTCCCTATTTCTCAACTTAAGAGAATTCTTGATTCTATGAATAGGACTTTGATGGAAGTAGGTATACCGTTAGTAGCCGGCGATACAAAGGTTGTTGAAAAAGGTGGGATCGACAAGATCGTAATTACAACAGCAGGCATAGGATATACTCACACTCCCATTTTCGATAGCGGACTAAAACCTGGAGACATGATAGTAGTAACAGGTCCTATTGGAAGGCACGAAGTCGCTTTACTGTCTAAAAGGGAAGGATTAAAGTTTGAGATTCGACTAGAATCTGATGTAGCGCCTCTTTGGAATATGGTAGAAATGGCTTTGAAATCAGGTAAGATCACTTCTATGAAGGATCCTACTAGAGGAGGGGTTGCTGGAACTCTTAACGAGATGGCTCGCAAGTCTAATGTGAATATAAACATATGGGAAGATATGGTTCCAGTGGATGATGAGATAAGAGGTGTAGCTGAAATGTTGGGCATAGACGTCTTTGAAACTACGAATGAAGGGATAATGATAATGGGCGTTGCAAAAGATGACGCTGAAAAAGTGCTAAAAGCTGTAAAATCTACAAAGCATGGGCAAAAGGCAAGCATCATAGGAGAGGTGGAGAAAGGTGAAGGAATGGTGATCCTTGAGACCAGCACAGGCGGAAAAAGAATCATAGAAGAACCTATTGGAAGTCCGTTGCCAAGAATATGTTAAAGCCTTATGATTAGGTTTATTTGGCACTGAATGCAAATTTATTTTATGTGCCTAGGCGTGCCTGGCAAGCTTGTGAAGATCGTAGGAGCAAAGGGTATAGTAAGTTTCGGAGGAGCAAAAAGAGAAGTAGATTTATCCCTTATTGAAAAACCTATCATTGGAGAGTATGTTATAGTCCATGCCGGCTTTGCCATAGAAAGGATAGATGAAGGTGAAGCTAGGAAGACCATAAAGCTTTTGAAAGAGACTTTTGATTCCTTTTAAAATCTTTTGCCAAGAGCTTTGATGCCCCTAATACTGCTTGACCTAAAGCTAATCCACCATCTCCACAAGGTAAGATTCTATGCCTCAAGAAGGCTAAACCTTCCTTCTCAACTTTGCTTCTGATGATTTTAGTCATGGCTTCATTGTAGGCAACCCCCCCTGAAAATCCGATGAATTTTATGCCTTTTTCTTTAGCCACTCTTGTGGCTATATCTGCCAAGCCTTCAGCCAGTCCTCTTTGGAAAGAAGCAGCCAAGTGCCTTCTTGACTCACCCTTTTGCAAGAGAGATTTTACTTCAGCGAAGGCATCAGATGTCATCAGTATTTCTTTATCATCTAAGTTTTGGAACTTAAATGATAAAGGTATCGAATCATCTCCTTCAATTGCTAGAGATTCTAGCTTCATAGCCCCCTCTCCCTCATAAGTCCTCTTAAAGCAAATGCCTAGAAGGCAAGATAAGGCATCAAGAACTCTTCCAGTGCTCGTTGTTAGAGGTGTGTTTATCCTTTTTTCGATCTGTTGAAAGACTACATCTACCTCCTTTGCTCCATATTTAAAACCATTAAAATAGTTTGCCTTAAGAAAATCAGTCAATTCTCTTTTTTCAATGACTTTATAGAGAATGCTTTGAAGCATGCGACCATACCAAATCGCGCTTAGATCTCCACCAGGCATAAACTGTGGCTCTAAACTAGCAACTCTCTCAAATCGGCTATACCCTCCCAATAGTATTTCCCCTCCCCAAAGCGATCCATCAGTACCATAGCCTATGCCATCACATGTTATCGCTAAAATTTCATCCCTAGGATCAATTCTATTTTCAGTCATAAGGGATGCAAGATGAGAATGGTGATGCTGAACCTCAAAGATTGGTGCACTAAATCTTTTTGAAAATCTTTCAGCTACTTTACGAGTATGAAAAAGGGGATGAAGATCAACTACAATCGAATCTAAGCTTTCTACCTTCAATATCTTTATAAGATGTTCTATAGCCTCTTCCAAGAATCTAATGCTTTCTAAACTCTCAACTTCTCCCACATGCTGGCTTAAAAACGCTTTATCCTTTTTGATCAAGCAAGAGGCAACCATGAACTCTCCTCCTACAGCCAATATATTGCTATTGAAAGGCAACGGTATCAAAAGAGGGGTTGGAGTGTATCCTCTCGACCTTCTTATGGGCAATGGCTCATTATCAATAATTCTTATGACAGAATCATCGCACCTCATGTATATTCTTCTATTGTGAATGAGAAAGTAGTCAGCTATATTCTTCATTCTTCTAAAGGCTTCTTGATTTTCTATAATCATAGGCTCATCAGGGTTATTGGCTGAAGTCATCACGAATGTCTTAGTATTGGCATAATGGAAGAGTGTATGATGAATTCCAGAGTAAGGGAGCATAACACCAATGTTATGAAGTTGAGGCGAAACATTTTTAGCCAACGCAGATGGTTCCTTTTTTCTTAACAGAACTATGGGTGCCATTAGAGAATTGAGTAACTGCTCTTCTATGCTTGATATGTAAGCAAAACTCTTCACTTCTTTCAAGTTTGAAGACATTACAGCGAAGGGTTTTTGGGGTTTTCTCCTTCTTACCCTTAACTCGTTTATTGCCTCTTCATTGTATGCATCTACAGAGAGATGGAAGCCTCCAACTCCCTTAATGGCTACTATATAACCCTCGTCAATTAGTTTTGCAGCTTCTTCTATTGGATTTCCATTAACTAAGCTTTCATCATTTCTTCTCAATTCATATTTTGGACCGCAATTTGGGCAGCACGTTGTTTGAGCGTTAAAACGTCTATCGGGTGGATGGTTATACTCCTTTTCACAATCTGGGCAAAGAGGGAAATTTTTCATGGTAGTTCTTTCTCTATCGTATGGTAACTCTTCGATTATTGTGAATCTTGGACCACAGTTGGTGCAACTGGTGAAAGGATAAAGGTAGAAGCGAGCATGAGGGTCAAAGATTTCTTTTGTACAATCATTGCATGTTGCTAGGTCTGGCGTTGGGTAAGATAGACCTCCGCTGCTCTCTATCGAGCTTCTCTCAATCTTAAAATCTTTAAAATCGCCTTTGAAAGGCTTAAAGTCTATGTGCAAGTCTGTGTAATATGCCAAAGGAGGCTTTTCTTCAACAAGACTCTTAAGAAAATCTTTGATAATTTTTTCATTTCCTTCTACTTCAATCCTAACGCCTGCATCTCCAAGGTTTAGTACATAACCTGTTAAGTTGTATCTAGTGGCCAATCTATAAACGAAGGGTCTATACCCTAACCCTTGAACAAGACCCGATACACTAACGATTGCTCTTACTTTTTTGGGCATCTTCTTCATACGTCCAAATCGTTATAAGCCTGATGTAAATAAAATAACATACAACTTTGTGATAAGTTTGTCGTCCAAGGCTTTGACAAAGGATTACAGAAATAAGGATTTAATATCAAATTTAGCCAAAATTATCAGAGAAGAGGCTTCAAACGATAACTATAGATTCATGCATGTGTGTGGCACTCATGAAGATACTATTACAAAACATGGTTTGAGGTCTATTCTTCCCAGTAATATAGAAGTAGTGGCTGGTCCAGGCTGTCCTGTCTGCGTTACACATCCTGAGAAGATAGAGTTGGCATTGAAACTCCTTGAGGAAAGGAAGAACATAATTCTAACCACTTTTGGGGATATGTATAGAGTGCCATCGAAGTATGGAAGAAGCTTCAGTCATGCCAAAGCTCAAGGATTTGATGTTAAGGTTGTTTACAGCATATCAGACTCAATAAGAATGGCAAAAAACAATGATGATAAAGAAGTGGTACATTTCGCAGTAGGTTTTGAGACTACAGCACCATCTACAGCATCTACTCTTTTACAAGACCCTCCTGAGAACTTCTCAATAGTATCTGCTCATCTAATAGTTCCGCCAGTATTGGATTATCTTTTGGCATCGGGCGAAGTTGCAGTTCAAGGCCTTGTATTGCCAGGCCATGTCTCAACCATAATAGGTTCCAAAGCCTACGAATTTCTTGCCAATAAATACAAGGTTCCTCAAGTAGTTGCTGGATTTGAGCCTCTAGATGTAATCATTGCTCTGAAGATGTTATTAAGGCAAGTTAAAGAAGGCGAAATCAAAGTTGAGAATGAATATGGCAGAGTGGTAAAACCAGATGGAAATTTAAAAGCAAAAAGGCTGATGAATGAAGTTTTCAAGCAAGAAGACGCTAAATGGAGAGGTTTGGGTGAAGTGCCTAAATCAGGCCTAGGACTTAAGCCAGAATTCAAAAAGTTCGATGCTTCTGTTAAATTCGATGTAGAGCCACCCGAAATCGCTAGAGATATAGAGATTGGATGTAGATGTAGTGACGTCATAAAAGGATTGGTAAAGCCTGAAGAATGTAAGTTTTTTAGAAGAGTCTGCACTCCTTATGATCCCAGAGGACCATGCATGGTCAGCATTGAGGGTACCTGTGCCATTGCATACAAGTATGGAAGGCTGAAACTTAAAAACTAATATTTGTAATAATTTTAGTCAAGGGGGTCTCTATTATTGCATGAACTTGCTTTGGTGGAAGGGATAATTTCAAATGTTATAGACCTTGCTCATGAGCGGAAAGGACATGTAGTAAGTTTCAAAGTTGCCATTGGAGAATTCGCTCAATTCGATAAAAAGTTGATAAAAGATTTGCTAGTAGAACTTGTAAAAGGAACAGAATTGGAAAGGGCTAAGATGACGGTAGAAATTGAGAAGGCAGAGATAAAATGCCTTTACTGTAATTCTAAGTGGAAAGTAAATGAACTATTAGAACCATTATCTAACGATCAAAAGGAGATGATACACTTCTTGCCTGAATTGTTAAACTCTTTTACCAAATGCCCTAACTGTGGAAAGAGCGATTTTGAGATAGAAAAAGGAAGAAGTGTGAGAGTAGTAGAGGTCGAATTAAATGTCTAAAACTAATACAAGCTTAGACTTTAGAGAAGGCATAATTAGAAAAAGATTAGATAAGATAAACAGAACAATCCTCGTTACAAGTGGCAAAGGAGGGGTAGGAAAAAGCATGGTGGCAACAACCATGGCAGCTTCGATGGCAAAGTCTGGTATGAAAGTTGGTCTTTTAGACGCTGATGTTTATGGACCTTCTTCTGCTTTTATTTTCAAGGTGAAAGATTTGCCAAGAGAAGATAGGCACGGTCTTTTGCCTCCAGTTTCTAATGGTGTAAAAGTTATGTCTCTAGATTTATTCGTTAAAGGAAAACCTCTTCCAATAAGTGGAAAAGGGGCTAGACAGATCATCAAAGAATTGCTTGCACTAACAGAATGGGGGGATTTGGATTTCTTGATAGTAGATACACCTCCTGGCACTGGTGATGTTTTGATGACTTTGATCAAGACTTTAGGAAACAAGTCAAGTTCTATAGTAGTGACTTTACCAACAGCCCTCTCCACATCTATTGTTCGAAGGGTTATAGAGCTATTGCTATCTTCACAAATCCCTATACTAGGTGTGCTAGAGAATATGTCATATATAGCCAGTAGCAAGACAAGACCTATACAAAGTAGTGAAGGAAAGTCACTCGCATCAGAATTTGGTGTGAAATTTCTAGGAGAGTTGCCCATAGATTATGAGGCATCCAAAGTTGCTGATGCTGGCGATATGCAATCTTTACTTAAGACCGATTTTGCAAGGGCTCTAGTAATTTCACTAGAAAAATTGAACCTCATAAAAAATGTGGAATTATCTTAGTAAGATGCTGTTTTAAAAAATAAGAAGGCGGATACAGTTATTCGTGTCATAGATATTAAATTCCTAGATGTTGCCTGTTTCGGGTCCATCATTGAATAGGTCATACTCAACATTCTCTTTCACTACGTTGAACGCTATGATGTTGTAACTTGTTTCGAACATGCTATCAGGACTGAACCGGACGATTCCTATACCGTTGTCTCTTACTGTATTCCAAACTATCGTATTGTTGCTCGATTCTACCTAGTCGATTTATCCTATGCTAATATCCCTTGGTCTAGCATCTGGGATATAAAATCTTCTATGCTCCCACATCATTATCGATGCGGGGGGTGGGATTTGAACCCACGAAGGCCTTAGCCAGCAGATCTTGAGTTTAGGCTTTTTAACTGCCCCCTTTTGTCGTCTAATTTAAGTTTGGCTTTAACCTGGCTTGGGGACCCCCGCAATATCAAATAAAATTCTCTATAATTAATTCTTTATCATCATCTAGGAGATAAGAAAGAAATTACAAGGATAAAGATGAACATAACTACAAAGAATAGCAGATAGAGCCTGCTCGTCCTTCTAGCCTTCTTTTGTGCTTTTAATTCTTTTTCTCGACACTCGTTGGAGCAATAATCTTTACCCCAGGGTATGGATTTGCCACATACTTTACAATGTGTATGTAAAGGAATTGGTCCTCTTTCTCTTGCAGACATTTTTAACGCCTAATATTCATTGTTCTTTTGAACTTTTTCGTTGCTAATAACTGTACCTATCCTTTCGCCTTTTATTGCCAACCTAATGCCTTCAGGTTTAAAGCCATTTAGTATTATGGCCTTTATGCCGGATTCTCTAAGAATTCTTACTGCCTTTGCATCCAAGACGCTATGCATGCCTGGTTTGTGCTTCGCTTTTGAGATATCGCTCAACTCATCAAAGCTGATATAGTCAAGCTTCTTAGCCTCAGGATAAATTTTAGGATCTCTAGTGTAAACTCCTTCTTGATCTGTTGCTTTAATTAACAGATCAGCCTTGATGGCTTTAGCGATCATGGCTGCAACAGAGTCTGTGGTCATGCCTGGTTTCAATCCGCCCATAACAGTTATGCTCGAAACTCTCAACAATCGGGTGAGTTGACCTATTGAAGACGGAATTACGTCTGGCGCTATACCTTTAAGCATCTTGGCCAGAAGTCTAGCGTTTAACCTGGAGACCAATATAGCCAAATCATCTTTATCTTCGTCCTTTAAGCCCAAAACCTCAGCCGTCTCTATGTATTGCCTTGAGAGAGGGCCGCCGCCAACGACAATAACAAGAACGTGTCCCTCCTCCTTTAACCTTAAAATTTGCTCTGCATAAGACTTTAAGATTAAGGGGTTAGGTGGAGAGCCTATTATCGAACCGCCTATCCTTAGAACTATCTTCATACCAATGCTCCAAGTTTTTGAAATATTCTTAACTTATTTATGCCTATCCCAATTCAAACGATAGCTATTAATTCATCTTCATGGGTTATATGTATGATGAGTTCAAGAGTCGATTCAGTAGCATTCTACAAGATGAAAAGGACTTTGGCAGAACTCTCTACTAAAAAAGGTAGAGGCACTGAGCTAGTGTCATTATATATACCGCCAAAAAGGCCATTGCACGAGGTCATAAGTGCTTTAAAAGATGAGTATGGTACAGCATCTAACATAAAGTCTGACAGCACTAGAACACACGTTCAAGACGCTTTGGTGAAGATCATGCAAAGATTGAAACTCTATGATAAAACACCTGAAAACGGGCTTGCCATATTTTGTGGTGCCTTGCCTCTAAGCCCTAACGCCCCGCTTGGTAGCGAAGTTCTACAACTGTATGAGGTACTGCCTCACAAGCCAATACAAACCTATCTTTATAGATGCGATGATCATTTTCACCTAGAGCCCCTTCGTGAAATGATAAAAGAGGAAAAAATTATAGGAATCATCTCCATAGATAATACTGAAGCGGGGCTTGGAATAGTATCGGGCAATAGACTAGAAGTTGTAGACGTGGTTACTTCAGGAGTATCGGGAAAGCATAGAGCAGGAGGGCAGTCAGCTAGAAGGTTTGAACGCCTCAGAGAAGCTGAGATTAACGATTATTTCAACAGATTAGCAAAACATGCGACCAAAGTCTTCTTAGAGCAGTATAGCATCAAAGGTTTGGTAATAGGAGGGCCTGGTCCTACCAAAGACTATTTCTTAAAAGGGGAGTATCTAGATTACAGGTTGCAAGACAAAGTATTGGCAGTCGTGGATACTTCTTATTCAGGGAGGGAAGGGATAAGGGAGACTATAGATAGGGCTAAAAGTGTTCTGCAAGACTTGAGAATAATAGAAGAAAAGGAACTAGTCAAGAAATTCTTAAATGAAGTCTCTTCAGACAAAGGCTTGGCAATATATGGAGTTCAAGAAGTGATAGATTCTTTGAAAAGGGGGAATGTGCATACCATTCTTGTTTCTGAGGATGTGGGTCTTGAATATCTTCAAGTAACGTGCAAAAAGTGTGGCTCAGTTAGAGAGGTCGTGATCGATCAAGAAAGCAAGATCTCTGAAAAACAGAAGTTAATCTCAGAACCATGCCCTTCATGTGGCAGTAATGACATTGAAATAGTTGAGAAAGATTTTATCGATTTCCTGGCTGACAAAGCCATAGATTCAGGAACCAAAGTAGAGGTCATATCTTCTAAGAGTGAGGAGGGAGTCATGTTCAAGAGCTTTGGAGGAGTTGGAGCTCTCCTAAGATATAGATGAGATACTAGACATGTCCTTCTTGCATTATGACCTTTTAGCTTAAATATTGTATATTCTCTTTTAACTCTCCAAGACCGATTGGTGTCTTAATGAATTTCGTTTCAAAGATAAGGGAGAAAAGATGGAATCCGAGTTTAGAAGAAAAGATCTTTGAGAAATGGCAAAAGGATGGCATATTCCATTTCAATGAGAAAAGTAGAAAGCCTTTGTTCAGCATAGATACCCCCCCGCCCTATGTCAATACTCCTGTTCATATTGGGCATGCATACACTTACGTATGGATGGATGTGATGGCAAGGTACAAGAGGATGCTAGGGTATAGTGTTCTATTCCCTATGGGTCTGGATAAAAATGGATTGCCTATAGAGGTTCAGACAGAAAGAGAGTTCAACATTAGGATGAGTGATATACCTCGTCAAGATTTCATAGAAAAATGCAGAACGTTACTTAAAAAATATGGAGACATATCTTTGGATACTTTCAAAAAATTAGGCTTAAGCTGCAATTCATGGGATAAAAAGTACGAATTAGGAGGTAGATACGATACGGACGATCCTGAGTACAGAAGGCTTACTCAAGAGACTTTCATCCATCTTTGGAAGAAGGGTCTAATTTATGAGGGAATAAAGACCATGAACTACTGCCCAGTCTGCAAAACAGCCATATCTGATGCTGAGGTAGAATATGTTGAAGATTATACAGATCTAAACTACATAAGATTCAAAGTAAAAGAGAGTCAAGAAGATGTAATCATAGCAACGACAAGACCTGAGTTGCTTTGCGCTTGTAAATTGGTACTCTTCAACCCTAGCGATGATAGATATGAAAAACTAGAAAATATGCACGCTATTGTCCCAATTTATAACAACGAAGTTAAGATAATCGCTCATCCTTACGCAAAGCCTGAGTTCGGCACCGGATTGGTGATGATATGTAGTTATGGAGATTATGGCGACGTAAGGCTTCTTAGAGAACTTAACATAGAACCAACTTATGCTATAGACAAAGAAGGTAAGATGAACGAAAATGCAGGAAAGTATGCTGGTTTAAGTGTCTCAAAGGCTAGAGAGCAGATTGTAAAGGATTTAGAGAGCGCGGGTCTATTAGTAAAGAAGGAGAGTATAAAGCATAGAATGCCAATTTGTGAACGCTCCAAAGACCCTATAGAATTCATAGCTATGAATGAGATTTATCTGAAGCAAGTAGATTACAAGGACGAAATTCGAAAGATGGCTGATGAGATGAGTTTCTATGCACAAGAGAGTAAGCAGATTCTGATAGACTGGATTGATTCAATAAGCACAGACTGGGTAATATCACGCAGAAGATATTATGGTACAGAGATTCCTCTGTGGTACTGTAAGAATTGTGGCAATGTTATTTTACCGGAACCAGGCAAATATTATCAGCCTTGGAAAGATAGATGCCCAATCAATAAATGCCCAAGATGTAGTGGTGAAGAATTCGAAGGGGAAGAGAGAATCTTTGATACTTGGTTCGATTCTAGCACATCAGAAGTCTATATTCTGGGCTATCTTTGGGATAAAAAATTCTTTAATAAAAAATTCCCGTGCAGTATGAGACCCCAAGGAAAAGAAATAGTTAGAAACTGGCTTTATTTCACTCTTTTGAAATCCTATCACTTATTTGGGAAGAAGCCTTTTGAAAACGTTTGGGTACACATGCACGTAGTAGATGAGAAAGGAGAGAAGATGAGCAAGAGCAAGGGTAACATAATAGATCCCCAAGATGTGATCAAAAAATTCGGTGCTGAAGGTTTCAGAATATGGGCTTGTTTAGAAGGAGATATAACCAAAGGCGATATAAGATGCTCCTTTGAGAGGATAGAAGGGCATGCAAAATTCATAACAAAACTTTGGAATATTGCAAGGTTCGTTTCCACTTTCCCAAGAGTCAACGCAAAACCTCAAGATACTGATAAATGGATTCTAGGAGAGCTATCGAGGCTAATAGAAGATGTGAAAAAGAGTTATGACAGATATGCCTTCAATGATGTTGCAACTTTGATCAGAAACTTCACCTGGAATTTATTTGCATCAAATTACATCGAGATGGTGAAGGCAAGAGCTTACGGTCAAGAGTTTTCAAAAGAAGAGCAGAAAGCATCATGGTTTACATTGAACGAGTGTTTAAGAAACGTTCTTTTATTATTAGCTCCAATAATGCCCTTTTTTACTGAGCATGTATGGTCTACAATCTATGGTGGAAAGAGCATCCATCTTAAAAAATTTCCAAAAGCAAAGTGGGATAAGAGCTTAAATCGACTAACACAAAAACTCATAGATTTCAATTCGTTCTTATGGAATAAGAAGAAAGAGGAAGGATTGTCTTTAAAGGACCCCATCAAGATTATGGTGCCAGAGAATCTCATGATTTTCTATAAAGATTTGAAAGCCATGCATAACATTATCGATTGAAAAAACAAATTTTCACAAATTAGAGGAAGCTTTTTAACCTCTATCTTTTATCAGTCCATAGGCTAATTGAAGCTCCCTAAGATCAAGATTTCAGCCTTAAAGCAAGTAGTAACGAAGCCCAAGGTAAAAAGGCGCACCTTACTGATATCTCTAATACTCATAGTATCCTTCTCATCCGCTTTAATTATAAGAATGGCTCCTGCAAATTATGGCTTTTATCTGAACGAATTTGACCCTTATTTTGATTATTATGCTACTAATTTCATTGTGAACAACGCTGAAAAATATGGATTAGGAGTTGTTTTATCAGATAATCCAAACATCAACTACTTTTTATGGCATGACTATATGACTTGGTACCCAGAAGGCCGCGATGTAGCAGCTACATCTCAAGGAGGGTTACACTTTGCTGGAGCAATACTATTCTTACTCTTCAAGGATTTTTTTGGAATAAACATTTCCCTTTACGATTTTCTTGTTTTATTTCCAGTCTTCTTTGGGGCGTTAACGGTTTTTGCAATATTCCTTCTCACAAGGAGAATCGCAGGAACTACTGCGGGTCTTCTTGCCTCTTTGATAGTGGCCTTCTCCCCCCCTTTGATACAAAGGGGGAACCTTGGCTGGTTTAAGTCAGAGCCCTTTGCATTATTCTTGACAGTCCTTTCAGCTTATTTCTTCCTAACTATATTCAGCCCGAAGGTAAAAAAGGCAGGCCTTGTCTGGAGAGCTATAGCATCTGGAATTTTGCTAGGTTATGCAAGTGCGTCTTGGGGAGGAGTTCAGTACTTCAACGGTGTAATGGGATTAGTTTTTCTAATTGCTCCTTTTCTTGATGTCGATCTAAAGAGAGTAATATATTCTGGTAGCATTTTCATTGCATCAGACCTTATAGTAGCCTCTGCCTTTCCAAGGCCTGGGCCTGGCATAATACTCTCTTCAGGTCTTGTCCTACTCGCTGGTCTTGCCTTTGCCATGATGGGTCTTTATGTGAAGAGTGTAACGGAGCCAAAGAATCATAGAAAAGCCCTCATAATATCCTTGGTAGCTTTCGCTTTACTTGGTCTATTTGTCGTCAGTACTGGCTTGATACCAAGTATTAGCGGCAGATACCTTACAGCAATATTCCCATTCCAAAGAACTGCGGATCCTTTAGTAGAATCGGTGGCTGAGCACCAAACCTCAGCTGGCGTCTATTTCTTCACCTCGTTCTGGATTCTAATCTTCTTAGGCGTTTTCGGAGCTTTTATGATGTTAAAGAAGAAGACCATATTCTCAGCCTATGCTTTGATTCTAGGAATTACCTCACTCTATGTAGCATCATCCTTTTCTAGGCTCATGGTATATGCTTCCATAGCCTTTTCTATACTTGCGGGTATAGGTTTCAGTGAACTATCATTCTCTCTGCTTAAGCCTGTGGCACCCATAACAAAAAGGAAGATAAAAGCCTATGCATTAAGGCCTGAGGTAAAGGTTTTCTCTGCCATCTTTATCATAGCCCTTCTAGCATCTGCCAACTATTATTGGTTACCACAGTATGATGCACCTGTCTCCATAGTCATCTCAGGTTTGCAGTATGATCCAGGCTTTGCTGTACCAGATTGGCTAGAAGCATTAACATGGATAAGAGAAAATACTCCTGAGAACGCTGTAATAATAGCATGGTGGGATTATGGCTACTGGATAACCGTAATGGGAAATAGGACTAGCTTGGCTGATAACGCAACGATAAACTCTACCAGGATACAAGAGATAGGGAGGCTATTCTTGTCGAATGAAACCGAGGCTAAAGGGATCATCAAAGAACTTGTAGGGGATAGACCAGCATACATAGCTGTTCTTTTCTCTGCCACTAGGTATCAAAACTTGGTATTGATAGGAGGAATTTCGCCTTACCTTTTGAATCTGGGTGGGGATGAAGGAAAGATTAACTGGTTTGCCGCCATACCTCGCCTTAACGTTTCTCAGTTCGTAGATGATAATGGACTACCAACCGAATACTTCTGGAATAGCACAATACTAGGAAAGATGTTCCCAATGGATTACGATAAGACTAGTTCGGATAACTACAAGACTCAACTTGGAATTCCAGCTAACTTTCCAGCCCAGATAGGCAACTACACCATAAAGTATCAAGATAGTGGCAGTCTTTTGAAGCTTTCTTTTGCCTCTTCATTCAATAGCTATGCCCAAGTTTTAATCTATCAGGTCATAGAGCAAAGTTAAACCTAAGGAGATTTTTACTTAACCTTTTCATACATACATCTTTAAATTTGAGCAAAAAATTTCTATAACAAAGGGTCTAATCGTTCATGAGCAAGGAAGAAGAGATTTCAATAAGAGACATGACTCTAGATGATCTACCGAGAGTTTTTCATATCGGAGAAGAGATCTTCACTAGCGAAAGATTCCCTCTGATGTATAGAACTTGGGATCAATTTGAGATAGCCTCTTTATACACTACTGATGCAGAATTTTGTGTTGTGGCTGAAAGGAACAAAAAAGTAATTGGATTTGTAATGGCTACTACAATAAGGAAACCACGATCAGCTTGGAAGTATGGATACGTGGTCTGGCTGGGCGTGAAGAGAAGGTATCATAGGCATGGAATTGGCGAAAGATTGTATAGAGAAGTAGAGAGAAGATTGGAACAAGCAGGAATAAGGATGATGATAGTGGACATTGAGCAAGGGAATGATGAAGCCTTAAACTTCTTTGAAAAGATGGGCTTTAATACAAAAAAAGAGTTTATTTGGATGACAAAGACTCTATAAAAGAGTGTTTTATTCGTTCTTTTCTAAATACCTATCTCTGACTCTATATCTAGCATATCTGTCATCAGGAGAAAACTTGGCAGGATGAGGAGAAATAGTTTCGCTACCACATTTAGGGCATTGCTTTTTTAATGTATAAATGCTACAATTTGGACATTTCCTCAACAATTTCTCCAAAGGCATCATCCTTCTTTCTTAAAAGAAAAGCTCCCTCCCTTCTTTTCCATGCTTTCCTTTACTTTTTGAGTAACTAACTCTAATGCTTTCTCTGCTATTTTATAGTTCTCTGCCTTGACCTCTATCCTATACCTTGGTGCGCCCAAATACTTTATATTGATCTTAGCTCCACTACTTTTTACATTTTCAACCTCCGAAAGGGCTGATTTTATTTTCTCTATACCATCAGACGAATCAGATTTCAACTCGATGATTCCATGAACCTCTACAGTTGGGATTATTATTTTCTCTTTTGCTACAGCCTCTAAAGTTGAAGCATAATCCTGAGGTAGGTTTAATTTTTGAAGAACTTTAATACCTTTTCTTGATACTTCTTCAACAGCATCGTACAAAGCTCCAAATTCCTCTATTAAGAGCTCCCTATACTTCATGCTTGCTTCTTCACTCAAATTTAACTTGCTTTCTACTAGCTTCATTAAGCCGTCTGCCTTCTCAGCCTTTTTTATCTCGATGAGTTTCTCTCTTCTCTCTTCTCCAGTAACCTGTCTCAGGGACAAGTCTATCTCCTTTCTTTGCTTACTAACCCTTATGACCTTGAGGACTATCTTCTGTCCTAACCTTACATACTTCTCTATACTTTTTACCCATCCTGTCGATATCTCAGATATGTGTAAGAATCCGTTCATCTCTCCGTATTCATCTAGTGTAACGTAAACACCATGAGGAGTTATACTCCTAACCGTTGCCAGTACAAGTTCTCCCTCTTCAGGCAAATGTATTGCTGCTTCCATTTCAATCTAGCCTTTTTATTATAGTACCAAATATCTTAGCCTTGCCGCCAGTTCTTTGAGAAATTAGGCTGTCACATATTTTACATTTTATATCTACCGTTGATGATGAGAATACAGCTTGCTCGTTCCCACAATTAGAGCATTTGATAAGAAGGTAGGCACTTCTTGGTTTCGGTATAAGTATTCTCTCTTTTTTCATAAAATCACCTTCTACTGAACTATCTCCATCTTCTTTAGCCTAATTCCGTACCTCATAATTTGATGCCCACAATCCTTGCACTTGAGTTTCAGTGTTTGCTTTTTCGTCGTCTTTGCGCTTCTCTTCAGTTCTGGGAATTTTTGGCCACCATATCCTTTTTTATCTTCAGCATGGTGTCTTGTTCCTTGGGCTGTGGATCTCTCTTTACCCTTCTTGTAGATTATCACACTATGCACGGTATGGCGCTTGCAATGAGAGCAGTAGGTTCTTATCTCCTTTGGGACACGCATAGGCTAGATTTCGAAAACACCACTATTTTTTCTTTGCCTTTGTGCTTATCATAATAGGACTGGCAAATGAGATTGATTCTTATTAAATTTTTAAGCTAACATGTTTTTATTTTAATATCGCACAGATTGTCTATGCGGTAGCATGATATCATACATCTCCTAAAAAGAGTTTAAGAGCATAAAATATAAGCTGACCAATCATAAATCCATCCTTTCTTCTTTCTAACCCCTCCTTTCACGGTACCAGTAGTTTGCTTTTATATCATCCAGTTTGAAGATATGATGCTCATTACATTTTTGTTCAGTTCGTGAACAAAATCGATGGAGCAATCCTTAAAAAGACTTGAAATTGTAGTTCCAGCTTTTACGCCTAAATTTGAATCAGAAATAGCCAAAGCATCTATCATAGCCCTTATTCTCGTCAAAGCATTCTTAGGACTCATTTCTCCATCTGCTACTTTATAGTTTGAACAACATCATCGATATATCTCTGAAACATCCCTTTAGCGTCAGAAATCTCGTATTCTGGCCTTACTACATGAATTATCGCTCCTGGAATCTTCGCAACTTCAAGCAACGCTTCATAGACTTCATCTGAATAAGGACAGTGATAGACGCTCATAGTCAATCGTCTTCCGCCCATGATAGCTAATTTCATAGGTAAAATATGGTAAATTTTCCTTATCACTGGAAAATTATTGAAGCATTCTACCCAGAGTTAATCCTTTAGCTCTTCAATTACAATCGAAGGACAGATCCTTTTTACACCTTCTATTGTACCTATCCTTTCCGAAATAAGCCTTGAAAGTTCCTTTCCATCTTTGGCTAATATCTTGGTCATGATCATATGATCTCCAGCAGATAACGCCACATATTTTATCTCTTGAAACTCACATAGTTTTTGTGCAACTTTCAATAACATGGATGGCTCCGCATCTATTCCAACAATTGCAACGGTGTTCAAACCTATCTTAGATGGATCTATTATAGCAGTGAACCTTTTTATTATCTTCTTTTCTTGAAGGGCTAGTACCCTTTTTCTGATTGTTGATTCATTGAGTTTTAGCCTTCTAGCTACTTCTGTAAAAGAAAGGCTACCATCGCTCTGAAGAAGTTCAAGAATCTTTAAATCCAACTCATCGACCATACTTAATCCCTCCAGATTTTATGAATTTTTATCCTTTTTTCGGACATAAGCTTTATAAATAGTTACTATTTGATAAGTCTATCTGATCTAGAGGTGATAAAATGAGAAAAATGACGGAAGGAAACCTTAAAGGTGCTTTCAGTGGTGAGAGCCAAGCCCATATGAAGTACTTGATTTTCGCCAACAAGGCAGAAGAGGAAGGCTATCCTAATGTAGCTAGGCTCTTCAGGGCTATAGCCTACGCTGAGCAAATCCATGCAACAAATCACTATAACACATTAGGTGAGACAAAAACAACTTCAGAGAACTTACAAGTAGCCATAAGCGGTGAAAACTTCGAGATAAATGATATGTATCCAGCATATAAAGCTGTAGCTGAGGTCGATGAAGAGAAGTTAGCAAGGAGAAGTTTTGATTGGGCTCTTCAGGCGGAAAAAGTTCACTCAGGAATGTATCAAAGGGCTAAACAAACAGTGGATAGGGGGAAAGATGTAGAACTCAGTCCAGTTTATATCTGCGAGGTTTGTGGTTATACCGTTGAAGGAGAAGCACCAGACAAATGTCCTATATGTGGAGCTACTAAAGAAAAATTTAGGAAATTTTAACGAAAATGAGTTTGGTTAGCTAGAATCGACCTAAGTTTAAGGTATCTCATATCTTTAATCCATGTCAGAGAGGGAGTCGTCATAATGTCTGTGGAAAAGCCCAGAGAATTCCGAGGGAAATTCGATGTTGAATGCTTCATTTTTGCTTGAGTCCGTTTTTGACAAAT
>CALLJF010000013.1 GCA_938091495.1 uncultured Nitrososphaerales archaeon
TGATGGCTTTGATGATTACTATCCATGCTTGAGCATATGAATAGATTGCTCTATCTCTTCACATATCTACACGATGCTAGAAGACACATCAAGTTTAAAGAGATACTGAGCCTCAAGGTGAGTGGGCCTTAAGTTAACATCACCGACAGTTACAAACCAAATCTAGGAAAGTCTTTTCTCATTAAGAACTACAAGAACCTTAGATGACAACATTTAATAATCAAAGAGACACACAAATATTTGAAAACTATGAGAGCAAATATACGCTCTGAACAAAATGACAAAATCCCGCACTCTGCATTTTCATGAGTTGCTGTCGAATCAAACATTAAGAACTGCTGTCAAGATATCATAGGAAGAGTGATTCTCGTCTTTCTTCTTCGAATTAGTAAAACAGGGGCTATTACAACTGCTGTTATGACTATTAAGATAAGTATGAAAAGACCTGCGTCCAGTTTTGGAAATGAGGCAGATGGTAGGGTTAAATAAGCTGTGTAAGTTGGATCGTGCTCTACCCTATAGCCGCAGTAAGTAGGATATGGGATAATGTAGAAACTGACCTTTGCATACTATCTGACTTTCAATCCTAGCGAAGGTACGGCGACCTTAACAGCAAACTATATCATAGGTAAGATTACAGATCTCTGGATTTTCATAATGAAGATTTATAATAGTACTGGATGCTATAGATTGAACAGGCAAAAAGAATCGCCCTAACATAATCAAGATAATCGATAATCTTTTCCCAACTTTCTTACTCAAAATCTGATGGAAGCAGTTCATCCGCAGCAGAAGCTACAGGGATCATGGTAGAAGACGCTATGCAAACCAAGAGCAAGAATACTACCAGATTCTTTGTTATGACTCTCATTCTAGTCCTGAATCATTCATAATGAAGATTTATAAGAATTTAGAAAATGCCATCTAGTTTAGAATTGGAGCTATGGATTGAAGGAAATGTTTAGCCTAACTTTGTTGGTTCCGCTAGCCTCACTATGTCTTCGTAGCCCTGAAGAAATTTGTCGAAATAAGTCATTCTTGGTGGAATCGTTAGACCAGGATTCACTCTAGTCTTTACAAGCCTGCACCCTTCTTTAATATGCGCAGCATTGCCTATAACAGAAGTTGATTCAATATACGTAGGGCTTTGGCAAGTTGAATCTATCACAACCTTTCTACCCAGTATGCTATCTGATATTTGGGCGCAGTCTCCAATCCTGGCTGCATCCATGATGGCTGAACCTTGTATGTCGACTTTTTCACCGATTATGCAAAAGTTATCGATGTTTGAGTCTATGATTCTTGTGTAGTCTCCTATCCTTGTATGTCTTCCAATCAGGGCTCCTCCGTCTATGTATAACTTATTCTCTCTACACTTTCTCAATATATCCTCTCTTCTCTTTATGGATTCCTTGCTATATCCTTGAACCCAGATATTCTTTTCTGGGAATAGTCTTTCTTCTGCAACTCTTATGTCTAAAACGCCGTAGAGAACGTCCTTCATAGCCTTAAGGTAACTTTCTGGGGTGCCTAGATCATACCATGTCTCCAATTCATAACCATAAACTGGCAGACCTTTATCCACTAGATAGGGGATTAAGTCATATCCGAAGTCCAGTCTCTTTCTTAGCTCCCTAATTTTCATCACTTCCTCGCTCTCCACCTCTTTTCTTATTTCTGGTGAGAGGAGGTATATGCCAGCATTGATGTAGTTGCTAGGAGCTTTTTCTGGTGGAGGCTTTTCAACAAACCTTTTGATTCTCATATCTGGTCCTAGATCAGCTACTCCATAATCCTTCGCATTCTCTACTTTAAAGAGGGCTATGCTCATCATAGCCCCTCTTTCTTCATGCTTTTCCAAAAAGTCATGGAGATCGATCTTGAAGATGTTGTCGCCCTGCACAACGATTACTGGATCGTTTACATCATAGTATTCCATGTTCAACCTGTACGAATCAGCACTCCCTAGATCGTCCAGATTGGGCTGATGTTTTATATGCACCCTTGGTGTAATCCTATACTTCGCAGAAAAACCAACTCCTTCACCATATTGGTCAAAGAGGTTTGTGTAGTTTATGTAGCCGTTTTCACCAAAAATAAAGTTCCTTATACCCTGCTCAGCCAGAGTAATCATTGCAAATTCGATGAGAGGCCTATTCAAAAACCTGAGACAAGGTTTCGATACATCTTGTGTTAAGGGTCTTAACCTTACTGCCCTGCCTCCTACAGGGATAAAGCACCTTATGTCTTCAATTCTCATAACTTTAATAGATTGGAACTTGGATTTAAATCTAAGTTCCATTCATTTTTGAGAAATCAAATATTTACGGAAAATTTTTATATCAAAAATATCTTTTGATGCAAAATTTGTCTTGACAGAATTTGTTAGAATAGCTTCAGTTAGAGATTTGTCTGAAGAGATGATGATTGGAGTTAAGGTCGACAAAAAAGATATTTTGATAGCAAATTTGGACGGGAAGTTCTTTGCAATAGGTGATCGTTGTACTCATCAGGGATGTCTTTTATCTAAGGGTAATCTTGAGAAGGATAAGGTAACCTGTTCCTGCCACTTCTCTGTCTTTGATGTAAAGACCGGAAAAGCGATAAGATCTCCTGCCCTAAAACCTGAGCCGACCTATGAAGTCAAGATTCAAGGACTCGATATTTTGATAAAGCCTGGTTGAGCTTTCTCCAACCAAACCACACCTTTAGGGAAGTCTATGATAACGCTGAGACTCATCAGTTATCTTCGATATAGTCACTAACTCGCCTGTTCCAGCAAGTATTTCCTTAGCACGCTCAATAGCTTTATGCCGTTCTTCTTCTCTGGCTTTTTCGTCTGAACGTTTTCCTGGTTACAGCTCATGAAGTGGCGCCACTCTTTATTCATATTCGTCGAGCCCATCACAAGGACAAACTGATTCTTCTCCTTATCAACGACAGGCCAAATCACAGCAGTATAGCACTTCTTACCGCCAAAGCTGAAAGGTTTCTTTGGATTAGCGTATGGTATTGCCTTATCTAATGACAGTAGATACTTCGCAAGCCTCCACAATTGCTAAATGCCCATCCCCAATTGCTGCTGCTGTTCTCGCCTACTGAATGGGATATGAACTGCATGAGCTTTTGCCTGTTTAGCAGTTTATCGAGAGCTAGCTTTAAGGTTTCTGAGCAGAATTTGTTTTGTGAGAGATATGATGAGGCAAGTGGAAACACTTGCTGATAAGCCTAACCGAATATTGGCGTCGATGCATCAAGTTTGATCTTGAAACAAGGCAGAAGAGGAAGGCTATCCTAATGTAGCTAGGCTCTTCAGGGCTATAGCCTACGCTGAGCAAATCCATGCAACAAATCACTATAACACATTAGGTGAGACAAAAACAACTTC
>CALLJF010000014.1 GCA_938091495.1 uncultured Nitrososphaerales archaeon
ACAAGAATATTATGTTATCTGGTCCTTATAGAACTTTCTAAAGAACGATAAGGAAAAAAGGCAGTGTAAATCAATCCTCATAGATATGACTAAATCTTCACAAAGAGAATGGCTGATAGCTCCAGGACCAGCATCGAAGGAATTGGCGATAAACATAGCTAGGAATGTTGGGGCTGATATTTTGTATATCGATTCAAAAATCTTCCCAGACGGTGAAAGCTACTTTAGGATAATCAATGATGTTAGAAATAAAAGAGTTGCAATAGTTCAATCGACTTATCCGCCTGTTGATAGGCATATCTCACAACTATTGTTTCTAGCTCATAAGCTCAGTGAAGATGGAGCAGAGGTTCATGCAATAATTCCATATCTTGCCTATGCTAGGCAGCATAGGGCATTCTTACAAGGAGAGGTAGTCAGCTTGGGAGTTTTTGCCCATCTGCTAAGGTCTGTAGGAGTCAAAAGAGTAGTTACAGTTGATATACACAATGTAGAAGGTTTGGGGCTCTTCTCCATGCCTGCTTATAGCGTATCAGCGATTCCTTTATTGGCTGAATACTTCAGCAAAAACCATACTTTAAGTGAAGCAGTAGCAATATCTCCAGACTTTGGAGGGTCTGTCAGGGTAGAAGCCTTTGCAAGAATTCTTAAGATAAATCATATCGTCCTTGAAAAGGTAAGAGATAGGACTACTGGTGAAATCATATTCAAGGATGTGGCTAAGCAAGTTCAGAACAAAGATGTAATACTTGTGGATGATATAATAAGTAGTGGTAAGACTATGGAGCTAGCTGCAATGAAGTTGAAGGAATGGGGGGCTAAAAGAATTTTTGCGACTTGCACTCATCCATTACTGGTAGAAGATGCTTTGGATAGAATTAAAAAAGCAGGGTTTGAAGAAGTCATAGGAACCAATACCATACCAAGTCCTGTAAGCAAGATCGATGTTGCTCCAATTTTAGCGTCTTACCTTTCTACTCTATGACTTACGTTATAATGTAAGTTCATTATTCAAATTGACAAACAAGAAATTCTTCTTACTCTCAGGAGAGAGAAGTACATTACCCCAAGCAGAACTGAGGGCTATAGTAGAAACCTATGATGATAAAGCAAAGTTTGAAACGATTAATGAGAGAGTGATGATTGTAGATGGAAGGTTCGACTTAAAAATAATTTTAAAGAGAAGCGCATACGTTAATGCTGGTGGTAATCTTTTAACTCATTGTAAAATAGAGAATGCAGAGAAATCCATCAAAGCTATAGCCTTCGATGAATTTATGGAAGATTCTGTGAGTTTTGCAGCATATATCTTCAATCTATCTGATCAACACTTATCAGGGAAAATGGAAGCCATTATAGGCTCTGCTGTTAAGAAAAGATTACCTAAAGCAAAGGTTTCATTGGAAAATCCTCAAAATATCGTAATTGGCATAATCTTTGATGATCATATTCTTTTAGGCTTCACAGATTATATGGCAAAAAGAATTTGGAAGTCAAGGAGACCTAGGGCAAGGCCTTTCTTTCATCCCTCAGCTCTTTATCCTAAGTTTGCAAGAGGACTTGTCAATTTAGCACATGTTAAAGAAGGAGATTTGCTACTAGATCCATTTTGTGGCACAGGAAGCGTGTTGATAGAAGCATCCATCATCGGGATCAATACGATTGGGATAGATGTATCTATGAAGATGTGTAGAGGATCCATGGATAATCTAAAGCATTATGAGCTAGAAAGCCTTGGCGTAATAAATTCAGATGCATTAATGCTACCAATAAGGAATGTTAATGCCATAGTAACAGATGTGCCTTATGGGAGATGTGCATCATCAAGGGGGATAAAGACTATGAATTTGTTAAAAGATTTCATCCTACAGGCAGATGCAATTTTGCCTAAAGGAAGGTATTGCATCATCGTTCATCCTAACACTATCGAACTGAATAATTTAGATACATTCGAAGTAAAAGAGAGACATGAGGTTTATGTCCATCGAAGTTTGACTAGGGCTATAACTGTATTAAGAAAAAATAGAGTTACGAAGTAATAATGGCAAATAATTTAGTCTTCAAAAGAATTTTTCAAAACCTTGGTTATATTTAATAGATACCTATGGTATTAATTCTATGGGAAACCATGATACTACCTTACGAGATGGTCTACAAGACCGCTATTCCAACTTTGAGGGCCATGATAGCAAGAAGGCTCGTTGAAGATTATGGTCTAATGCAAGAGGAAGTTGCTAAGAAGTTGGAAATAACTCAGGCTGCTGTAAGTTATTATATGAAAGGAAAGCGGGCCATAATTTTGAAATTAGATGATGTTGATGAAATTAAAAGCATAACAAACGAGATTGCCGATCTTCTTTTCCAAGGAAAGATAAGCCGAAGGGAGTTTAGGCTAAGAATTACAGAAGCCTGTGATTTCATAAGAGACTCCAAGTTATTATGCGAAATTCATAAGCGCCTTGAGCCTGATGTTGATTCTGAGGATTGCCATGCTTGTGATGGAGCCTTAAAGAAAAGAATGAACATTATGGTCTAGTAAGATTCTTTAACCTAGATTCTACTATCTTTTCGTAATTTCTCTCAATTTCAGCTTTTATTACATCGGTGGTTATCTTGCCTTTAGATTTAAGCATGGCTGCCAGAGTTACACCACCAGCTCCTACTCCTTCTCTAACAAAGCCATGGGCATAGGCTCTGAGGCCCTCTTTCTTGGATTCGCCAAGTCCTGGATCTGCGCCAAAGATGGGAATGTTTGCAGATTTGTTGATAAGCCAGCCGATGCTGGATGTTTTATCCTCGACTATATAATTGGTCGTGCCTACAGCAACATTTCTAAGAACATTAGGTCTAATTCTGCTGATCAATGCTACTATTGCTGTCATCTGTGTACCCCCTGCCAAAATCACTGGGACTTTCTGTGCAGCTCCTAAAGTCATGCCTGTAACGCTTACCATCATGGGATCGCCGAGAGTGGATATTGCCCCGATAGGATCATCTTTAAGGCTGCCCATCTTAATGCCTGCTGCCTTCATCCCTTCCTCAACAACTTTGTTCTTTATCTCATGAGGGTTATCAGGCATGCTACTGCTTACTTTACCTCTAGCATCTATGCCGAGGCTCATCAACACTCCTAAAGCTGTAGTAGTCCCTGCTGGTATGCTCTCTCCCAGAACCAAATAATCAGCTATCTCGGCAAAATTTCTTCCTATGATCTCTGCATAGTTCATAGCCCTCTCAACAATATCTCTATCCAAGGCTCTTCCATTCTGTATGTTATCCCCAGGGCTTGGAATATTGATGGAAATATATGGTGCATTGGGCTTCACTTCACAGCCAGCCTCTACGATGAATAAAGGTATATTCGCCAACCTTAGAGCGCTCAAGGTTATTATCGCTGGCGTTGGCTTCCCATCAGGAGTTGCTGGTATTCCAGAAATGCACTTACACTCGCCGTAGTAGATCAACTCAGCATCTGCTGGAGGGGTACACTTTACAATTTCAGGGACTGCACCAGCAACCGTTATCCCTGGCACCATGGCAGTTTTAGTGTTGGCTATAGTGCAAACAAAGACAGGATTTTTTCCCTTTAATTTCTCTATGAATTGAGACGCTTTTGCTTTATCTCCTATCATGCTGACTTTATTAAGAATAATACTCATCTTCATCAACTCTTTTCTTTTTCATAAGGCTTTGGGTCTCTCCTTGGTATAAAAAGCTGCAATTTTTCCATAGAAGGCGGATTAGTCAAGTAAGAAACTATTATTAGAGCTATAAAAGATGCAAGAACTCCTATGAACGTTGGTTCTAGTAAAGTCGGTTGTAGTAACAATGGATCCACTCCTAACAAAGGAAGAGCTAGAAAAGCCCATGAGACTGCTATACTGGACCCTATAAGGGAAGAAGCAAAGGCTCCTGCTGCTGTTGCTCGCTTCCAATAGAAGGCTGCTAGGACTGTAACAAACGTTGCTGGTATCATTATGCGAAAGGTAAGTTCTACCAACAGGATTATGTTTTGAAAGATGGCTGCTAAAACAAACCCTGCACTTCCCATTATGGCGCTTATCACTCTTATTCTGTTCATGCTCATCTTCAATTTGGGCCAGATGCCCCTTATGAGTAGAGTTGCAGCTACAATTTGGAAGATCACTACAGCTATCGCGCTTCCACTGAGTAAAGCTACTGATACAAGTCCAGAAAGTCCGGTATCTAGATTGGTTAAAGCAACGAATGGAGCTGCTGCTTCTGGTGGTATACCTGGGAATTGTACTGAAGCGAACATGCCTATAATAGCTGCTGCCATTCCTACAATTATTATCAAAATACCCGCAAAGACCAACCCTATCCTTGCAGTGCGAACACTCTTGGCTGCGAATAGTATCTGATAGATATCAGCAGCTACCCAGAAGCTCAGAGTCATGAGCCAGAAGAAGGACCATATGGACAAAAGACCAACGTCTGAAAATAGGTTCAATTTATCTGGCGAGAGCGTTGTGATAACTTTCTCCCATCCACCTGCTCCAGACAAGGCAGTGGGTATTAGAATTGCTAACCCAGCTACAAGAACAAGGAACTTGACTATGTTTGTTACTGCAGATGCCCATATTCCTCCCAAGGCTGTATATGTGATGAAGGGTATGGCTATTATTAGCATGGCTATGACAAGAGGAATGTTAAAGAAGGCATTCAAAACGAGCCCACCTCCCACAAAGCCTATGCTAAGAAGAGTTATGTATGCAAATACACCTAATACTGTAATAAGAACACGGCAACGAGAATCATACCTTAGCTCATAAATGTCTGTTATGGCATATTGCGCTAAAACTCTTAACCTTCCTGCTATTGTAAAGAATAGTATCCATGCGCCAATACCCAGCATTATGAAGAACCATGCTCCAGATAGACCAAACAAGTATCCAAGCCCGCTCACACCTAGAGTAGCGCTAGAGATCATGGCAGCAAGGGTCAAAGCAATGTATAGAGCATTGAACTTTCTCCCAGCTATTAGATAATCATCGTAAGCTCCAGAGCGTTTATACATGGTTATTCCTACAATGAACATCAATGCTATATATGCAAAGACTATTGCCCAATCGATAATCGTTATCATATCGTATCTTATTTTGCATGGATAAGAAGACCATATAAGCCTTAATTTATGCACTACAATTGTAGTACAAATATCTTGAGTTAATTATAATGACTTACTCGGTTTTCAGCAACCTTTACTCTCTTCGTTTATATGCAGTTTGTGCCTCTCTTTATCTTCTATCTGTATAGTGCTATGAACTACTTTAAACCTCTCTTTAAGGACTTTCCTTGCCTCTTCTAAGATACAACACCATTCTCCAGATTTATTTATAGTGAGATGGGCGCTTATTGAATATATCCCAGAAGTTATCGTCCATAAATGCAAATGATGGACTTCTTCAACACCTTTTATGCTCAACAAAGCCTTTTCAACTTCTTTAGGAGATATCTGCTCTGGTGCGCTCTCCATAAGTATGTTCACGCTCCCCTTCAATAGTCTGTAGATGGTAGGCATCATGATAAGTCCTATGGCTACACTTGCTATAGGATCAATAACTCTTAATCCTGTCAGAAAGATTACTGCTCCAGAAGTAATGGCACCTATAGAACCTAAGGCGTCCATGATCACATGAAGAAAGGCTGATCTAAGGTTAAGGTTTTCCCTCGATGAATTCCATAGTATCCTAGCCCCTATCAAGTTCACGGCTAAGCCTACAGTAGCTATTATCAGCATCTCTAGACCTAGAACTTGTGGTGGATAAAGGAAACGCTTGTAAGCCTCGAAGAATATGTATGCTACCAATGCTATTAGTATGATACCATTGAATAGAGCTACAAGTATCTCGATACGATGGTACCCAAAGGACTTTTCAGGGGTAGGTGGCTTCATGGCGTAGAAGCTAGCAAAAAAGCACATAGATAATCCTCCGACATCAGATAGCATGTGGACAGCATCAGACATCAAAGCTAGGCTATTTGTCAAAATGCTTCCTATGATCTCAATCACCATATATGAAGAAGTAAGGAAAAGAACAATCCCTAACCTTAGCCTGTTCCCAGCATTAATGGACATTTAGCTATATCAACACTCGTCTAAAGCTTATAGTATAAAAATATACCACTAGAAATCAGCGTTAACTCTAATGATTCTATCTTGATCAGTTCTATTAAATCTTTCTTATGAACTCTGCAAGTCTTGCAACCTGCAATGTGGAAATTACATCGTGAGTGCGTATCAAATGAGCACTATTGTAAACGGCTATAGCTGTTGCTGATAGAGAGCCAAAGAGCCTATCTTCAGGCTCTTTTAGGTCCAATATCTTTCCTATGAAAGATTTTCTTGATACAGCTATGCATATAGGCTTATTGAGTTCACGAAGTTTCTCAAGGTTTTTTAACACATGACAATCCCAGATATGCCATGGCAAGTTCTCATTGCGAATAAAGCCTATTGCAGGGTCTATGAGTATCTTCTCATCATCTATCCCAGCCTTTCTCGCAATATTCAAACTTTCTTTCAAAGCCATTTTGATTTTTTCGATAGGATCTCCTTGATCGTGTTTTATTGCATGAGCAGCAATTATGAGACCGACATTGTAATCAGAAACGACCTTTGCCATGCTTACATCATGTTTTAGACCATAAACATCGTTGACAATAGTGGCTCCAGCCTTTATGGCTGCCTCTGCAGACTTGCTTCTTGTTGTATCAACGGATATTGGTAAAGAAATAGTCTCCTTTACCACTTTTATAGCCATGGATAATCTCTCGATCTCTTCTTCTATGGATATTTCTGTCTTTAAGTATGGTGCTGTTGACATAGCTCCAATGTCTATTATATCCGCGCCTTCTTCTTCCATCCTTTTTGCCAATTTTGCTATCTCACTAGGAGAAGTTCTTACTGATCCTTTGTAGAAAGATTCAGGACTTACGTTTATTACTCCCATTATTCGAACAGGATGCTCATCACCAATCTTTACTCCAGCTAAATCCGAAAAAATTGCCATAAGAAAGATTTTATTACATAAAGTTTAATCTTTTCCTTTCTAAGATGAACCGAAACACGTTATTTGTATACTTTTTTCTTTCGTTACTCATAACTTATACATAATTATTTGCTTAAATTATTGACCTTACCCATAAACGATAAGCAGAGTCTTCCATATTTAAATATTTGTAATATAAATACGTTATGGATATGTTAAAAACTAAGCAGGTTGCTAATAATTTGTTCAAGAGACGTAATGGGGAAAAGCTTCCAAGAGCATCTAGCATCATGTTGACTTTTGTAATCCTTACTGGACTTTTCGTAACCCCTATGCTCGGATTAACTGTCAATTTAGGCAATTTATCAAATGAATTATTGATTAAATTCAAGCCTGGGGTAAGTGAGCAATACAAAGTAGGGCTTCTAAATATACTGGGGCTTGAGATAGAGGACGAAATTCCTCAGACTCAGGTCCTTAAAGTCTCTGCTTCACGAGGATCTTTACAATACATTAAATCAGAATTATTGAGCAATCCTTTGATAGATTTTGTAGAAGAAGACTTTAAGATACCTCCTTCCATAATTCCTAATGATCAATATTATTCATCTGAGTGGCACTTAGAAAAAATCTCAGCTCCACAGGCATGGGACATTTCAACAGGAGATTCTAACGTTATAATAGCTGTTCTCGATAGCGGAGTTGATCCTAACCATCCCGATTTATCGTCAAAATTACTTCAAGGATACAACTTTTACGATAACAACTACAACACTACTGATGTTTATGGTCATGGAACAAAGGTTGCAGGAGTTGCTGCAGCATTGACGAACAATACTATAGGTGTCTCATCCATAGGCTGGCAGTGCTCTATATTGCCTTTAAGGGTCACTGATACGAATGGCTACGCATACTCCTCACTCCTGACTAAAGCCCTGATTTATGCTGCTGATAGAGGTGCCAAAGTTGCAGTGATTAGCTTTGCAATATTTGGTGGTAGCATGATATCTGATGCTGCAAAGTACTTCATGGATAAAGGAGGATTGGTAGTTGCTGCTGGAGGCAATGACAATACAAATCACACAGACTCTGACAATCCCTACATAATTTCTGTAAGTGCAACTACGAGTAGCGATTCTAGAGCATCCTTCTCCAGTTATGGACCTTACATAGACCTATCGGCCCCAGGCTCGAGCATCTACACTACGATTAGAGGAGGTAGTTATGGTGGTGTATCTGGCACGTCCTTCTCAGCACCATTGACAGCAGGCTTGGCAGCTTTGATCTTTTCAGCCAACCCATCTTTGACCCCTACTCAAGTGGAGCAGATAATGAAGTCTACAGCCTTAGACCTTGGTGATCCTGGATACGATGTATATTATGGCTATGGTAGAATAGACGCTTTAGGGGCTTTGACAAAAGCATCTGGCTTTGCAATTTATAGAGATACAGACCCTCCAAGCGTAATGATAACCTATCCAAGTGATGGTGCTACAGTCTCTGGAAGTATCACTATAAGCGTCGATGCCTACGATAATGATTGTGTATCAATGGTAGAACTCTATAAAGATGGAGTCCTATATGCAATTGACAATACAGCTCCTTTCAGCTTCTATTGGGATACGAATAACGAATCTAATGGCTTTCATACTTTAATGGCTAAAGCGTATGATGCATCTGGAAACATTGGAGAATCAGATTCAGTCAGTATAAATGTATATAATGAAGTAGTTGGCGATGGAACTCCTCCTATTATAAGCATCACAAAACCTAGGAACGGCGCAAAGGTCTCAGGTAATATAAGGATATCAGCATCTGCATCTGATGAATCTGGTATAAGCAAAGTAGAGTTTTACGTGAATGACAATTTGATAAGCACTGATTATAGCAATCCTTACTATTGTTATTGGAACACGAAGTCTGTCAGCAATGGTTGGCATACGATAACTGTTAGAGCTTATGATAACTTTGGCAATTTTGCAGATGATAGCATAATGGTAAATGTGTATAATAGATTATCGATTAGTAGATGGCGAAGATAAAGAAATTTGATGGTTGAGATATTCGCAGTTTATTCAACTCACGAATATCCCAGCGGCTGCTAGGTAGGAAGTTTGAAGCTTACCGTATGATGGAAGACATGAATTCCATCAGGATGGTTAAAAATCGTCACTTCAACAGTATTCCTCCAAGAAGCGTTAGCCGGTATTCCAGATGCATCGAAGATTGCGTAGTACTGAAGCGTTACGGTCTGACCTGCATCTACAGTTGTGATGACTGGTTCATAGACGAATTCTGAGGGCTTAATTTGAACCCAGATGTTGTTCCCTTGTTCCTTGTATTCAATTATGTCGTTTATGCTCATTATGATTGCATCGTATGAGCCGGTGTTTTTGTTTTTTATTGTGATAGTCCCTGTTATGTTGTAAGTTCTTGTAACCATGTTGTAAGTTCTTGTAACCCCGTCGACTGTTTTGGTAACAGTTAAACTTGTAACTCCGAACCTATATTCATTTGTCACTTCTCCAGTAATGTTTTCTATTCCGCTATCGATTACGATCTCCGTATTGGTAGTCTTGTCGATTGTGTAGATCTTCCAGTCATATAGTCCAGGCGTAAGATTTGGAATCGTTCCTGAGCGATATGTAGCAGTACCAGTCAACTCGACCGATTGCCATCCATCCTGCGTATCAGCAAGTCTCACAGCTCCATAGTATGTATAACCTGTCTGTGGGTTGTTCTTTGTTAATGTCAACACGAAGGTCTTTGTAACCTGTAATGCATATACGTTCACTGTGACTTTTTCATTATCAGAATTTAGTAAGCCTTTATCGCCTGTTACCGTTGCTGTATCATTAATAACATACGTTCCTGCTGTACTACTCTTGACATTTTTATCGAATTCGAAGGTAGTAGTTGAATTAATAGTCTGAGGCCATTTAGGCTCATTACTACTTACTAAGTCTAGACCGCATGGAATAGTCTCGTCATCGCTCACTTGTACCTCATTATTCGCTAACCCAGTAGGTTTGCCAGGTAGGCTGAAACTTTCTATAGCTTCTGGTCCATAATCATATCCTAAGTGACCAGAGTAGTTTGTGATGGTTATAATCGCTATATTTCTGTACTCTGTTGCATTTTCATAAGGAGTGAATTCTATCTCATAGTTGTAATATTTTGTTTGTCCTATCGATATGGTATCGTTACCCTTTGCTACGATTTCCATTGTCGTTATATTGACCCAATTTCCGTCTACATAGGCTTGTACAACATCTCTGATCCATAACCCCTCAGTATCTACTGATCCAGTATTATTGACTGTAATATTGCCTGAAACATAGTATCTTTCTGTAAGCTCAGTCTTTGTTACAGTTATTGTATAATGTATAGTGCCCTGATCATTCACGAATAAATTCAGTGTGCTTGGAGTTACGCTCTTATCTATATTCCATGTGTAGTTTTTTATCCAATGGCCAGTGGCTGTCTTTGAAGCACTCAGTGTAGTGGTTTGTTTATTTCCAAAGTTTTTACCATCAAAACTATTGCCGAGGTATTCTTCATTGATGGTTATTTCATAGTAGCCATTGTCTGGTGCTGTTTGATCCCATCCTTGCTGTAGAGTCTCGTAAACTTTGTAAGTGCCTGCTTCACTGACAGAGAATTCATAATATCCATTCTTATCAGTAGTAGTATTACCTACTTGAACCCATTGGTTTCCATCCCATTTGTGTAGTGTAATTGTCCAACCAGATAGCACTTCTTCACCATCATTTTTTATGCCATCACCATTTCTATCGTGAAACTTTATGCCTGAGATAGTACTGACTTCCTGTGGTGGAGTTATTGTCTCAGCTTCCAGTTTGAAAGGATCTATTATGATTAGATCCTGATATCTAGAATTGGTTAGATCTACTATCTTTGGCCATCCGCCCATTGTATAAGCAGTTACTTTATAAGGATAGTCTCCAAAGTATTCTACAGTTGCTTGACCACTAGTATCTGTGAAGGCATAGGTCGAGGTTATTGTCTCAGTATCACTAAAACTACCGCCTTCCTCGTCGGTGCTGAAGATAATCTTAACGTCTTTTCTAGGAGGATTAAGGGTTGCTATCATGGTAAAACTGGATGATTCTTCCCACGTCAATGTTAACGTATCTCCTTGGCGAGCTACATTATGGCCATTTGCTTCGTTATAAATTACATTCATCCTAGTAACTACGGATGATGGCCAAATTACGCCATAGGGTGGTGAGAAGAATACTCTCCAGATGGCTCCTTGAATAGATGCGGCCTCAAAATTTGGGTTTGGTGCTATCTTTGGATCATACCATGCGGTTATATAGGCTATGCGTCTAAATTGTGTAGTATCAGGGGCATCTGTTATGTTTTTTATCGATCCAGTCCCCAAGCGATGATTTATGTCTATACAGTATCCTTCATATACTTTGCCATCAATAACCAACCTTAAGAGGCCAGCTTTGCAGGAATAAATTCCAAAAGATTGACTTCGGATCCAGACTCTTTGGCCATAAACAACAGTAACAGAAGTTAGATTGGCTGCTAAGGCGATTTGAGAGACTAACGCAAATGAGAGAATTACTAAAATAGCTATACCTATAGTCTTTTTCTTCAATTTCGCTGAGAATTTTAACGCGATAAAGTCCTTAATTAACCTTTCCTTTATATGCCCGTTATTTTGCTGCAAGTATACGTTGCAGATGCGTTATTTATTGGGACTAAGCCGAAGATTTACTTTGAACAGCTTTATGAATAAGATAATTCGAGGGGTTAGGATTCCGCTTCTATATGTCAAAGTATAGATAGAATTCATGAGGATGAGGTCTTATAGCTATCTCCAAAGACTCTCTTTCATAACAAAAGAAGAATGTGCGCCAATAGAGCCTAACAAACTTAAATACCAGTTTACATGTTAAGTTCTTTAGAGTATGCTTGAAAAAAGTTAGCCTGTATTTAAATGAGGATTTATGGAACAAGTTTAAGGAGGCTGTTTTAAGAAGGCATGGAACATTAAGAAGGCTAAGTAGTGAAGTTGAAGAACTGCTTAGAACTTCTCTGGTCGATGAAGATGTTGAGCAAGCCTTCAAGAGGATGAATTTTGATATGAAGACCATCTTCTCCCCTGAAGGGGTAAAGCAGGGTAGACCTAAGCTTCAAGGCCCACCCTCAGAGATCATTATCCGAGAGATGAGGGGAAGACGTATTGCTGAGGGTCTATCTTGATAGCAGTGCGCTAGTCAAAAGGTATGTATCTGAGCCTGGCAGCTCTGGGGTAGATTACGTGTTCGATAAAGGTTGGGCAGGCGAAGTATCCATTATCTCGTCCGTCTGGAATATTGGTGAAGTATTGGGAGTATTCGATGAGAGAAGGAGAAGAGGCTGGCTTAGCGAGAGTGAGTTTAAGAAGGTCTTGGAGGGCTTTGCAAGCGAAACCGTAAGGTTAATACGCTTAAAGGTCTTAGAGATGCTTCCTGTTCTAACTCCAACTCTTATTGAAGCTTGGCCCTTGATCTTAAATGAGCACATTTATGAAGCTGATGCTCTTCAAATCCAAACATGTATACATTCTGGTAGCAATTTACTCTTAAGTAGCGATAAAGAATTAGTTAACGTTGCATTAAAAGCAGGTTTAAAAGCCATAAACGTTAAAGATGAAGATAGGATCAAAGAATTATTTAATGAAGAATAGAAAGCTTGATGCCTAACATTATGATCAAGACCATTTATGATTTACATGTATCATAGTCTCGTTAGAAGTTATAGCTTTATATGTCAAAGTAAAGATAGAATTCATGAGGATGAGGCCTTATGGCTATCTCTAGATACTCTCTCATCCCGTTCTCTACTAGCTTGTCTATGCATTCATCTGTGAATATCGATTTAAGATAATCTCTATCACTCTCCAATTCCTCTATTGCTTCCTTAAGGCTTCCTGGAAGCTCTCTTATCCCAAGTTGCCTTCTCCTTTCAGGACTTAGTTTGTATATGTCTTCATCGACAGGGTCTCCTATGTCTATCTTCTTCTTTATGCCATCCAATCCAGCAGCTATCATAGCAGAGAAGCAGAAGTATGGGTTACAAGAAGGATCAGGGGTTCTGAACTCTATCCTTTTAGCTGCTGAGCTATTTGGACCTTTTTGATATACAGGTATTCTTATGTTAGCAGATCTATTGCGGCGAGACCAAGCAATGAATACTGGTGCTTCATAGCCAGGAACCAATCTTCTGTAGGAGTTTGTAGTAGGAGCTACTATTGCAGCCAATGATCTGCTATGCTCCATCAACCCTCCAGCAAAGTATCGACCTAGTTGGCTCAATTCTGCATAAGAATCGTCAGGATCATAGAAAAGGTTCTGATTATTGTTCCATAAACTAACATGAACGTGCATTCCTGAGGCATTGTCCATGAAGACAGGTTTGGGCATAAAAGTGGCTATCATTCCTTTCTGATGGGCTATGTTCTTCACAATGAACTTGTAGGTCATAACGTTATCAGCCATCCTCGTCAAAGTGTCATAGTGTATATCTATCTCACACTGACCAGCTGTAGCTACTTCATGATGATGGGCATCACAAGGGATGTAAAAAGATTCTTCCATGGTTTTAACACACTCAGCCCTGAAGTCCATCAATGTATCTTGTGGTGGAGCTGGAAAGTAGCCTTCTTTGAACCTTATAGGATAGTTCATCCCTGAAGAACTCCATAAAGCCTCTCTCGACTCTATCTTGTAGCCTTGGCTGTAAAAGGGCGTTACAGTATCAAAAGTTACTTTATCAAAAACAAAGAACTCTAGCTCTGGACCCCAATAAGAGGTATCGTAACCTTCATTCTTTAAGACTTCTTCAGCTCTTTGAGCAACTGCCCTAGGCTCTCTCGAAAACCTCCCAAGCCCATAGCCCCAATATACATCACAGATCATTCTTGCCGTTTTTATACTATCTGAAATCCAAGGAATTATAGCCAGTGTGGAAGGATCTGGCTTAAGGTTCATATCTGATTCATGGATATCGACGAATCCCCTTATGGAAGAGCCATCTAGCTTTGGTACTCCTTCTTTAAAATGATTGAGCTTTAGAGTATGAGCAGGAATAGTTACATGTTGTAACCTTCCAGGACCGTCTGTAAACTGAAGGTCGACGAACTTCACTTTCTGTTCCTCTATGATCTGTAGAGCTTCTTCAGGGCTTATGATCAACGGCTCTAGCTTGCCGTCAGCTCCTATTCTGTAAGGCATCTTTTCGTCTTCTCTGAATAAAGTTTTCATAGTCATAAGGATTTCTAAAATACATATATATAGTTTTTCCTAAATAATATGAACTAACATTCATATTATTCACTAGAATCTGCACAATAAATCAGAAAGAATAACTATAAAAAGGAATGAATTGAACGTTTGATTACCTTCATGCATATAATCTTGACTTATTTTCATTTGATACTGTTAAATTTAGAATAATGGTAGATTTACCTACTGGAAGACACTCCATACATCCTTTCCAAAGTCTTGATCAAATTGACTACAGTCTCATTGACAGGAGTCTTTATGCCATGAGCCTTTCCTAATCTCACTATCGCTCCGTTCATATAATCTACTTCTGTTTTCTTATGCCTTTCTAAATCCTGAAGCATAGAGCTAATATGCTCTGAAGTTGGTGGTAATTGCTTTTCCATAAGGTAGTCAAAGTATTCATCATAAGTGAATTTTAGCCTTATCCCTTCTTTCTTTGCAACTCGGAAAGCTTCTTGAAGCATGCTCTTGATAATCGCTCTTGTCTCATCGTAAATTCCTAGTGCACCGTATCGAACCTTAAGAATTGCTGAGAGAGGGTTTAAAGCGATATTATAGAATACTTTCATCCACTTCTCTCTTATTATGTCCTCTGTTGGCAAAGAAGGAATTCCAGCTTTAGATATCATCCCAGCTATAGCCCTTGACTTTTTCATATCCTGTGAAAGAGTACCAAAAAGGCATTCACTGGCATAGACTGTAACTTTTACATGCCCAGGCTCTATCATCATAGCTCCGAAGATGGCCATGCCTCCCATCGTTCTCTCCTTTCCAACTATCTTGGCAATTACTTCTTCGTTTCCTATACCATTCTGAACAGAAACTACAATACTATCTTCTCCTATCAAAGGTAGTATTTGCATTGTAGCATGCTCAGTATCGTAAGACTTTGTAGTTATTAGCACTAAATCATAAGGCGCATATATCTTACATTCATCAGTAGATGTGAAAGCCTTAAGATTTTTGAATAAATGCTCGCCCCAAATCCCAGATACTCTGAGCCCCTTTTTTCTAATGGCAGATATATGATCCTCTCTACCAATTAGTGTTACATCTTGTGAATTTGATAGAAAACCTCCAAATACAGAGCCTATTGCTCCTGCGCCCATTACCAATATCTTCATGGATCATTATTATGCTATTGTTTTGAATTTTTAAACACTACTATAACTTGCTAATATTAGAGATCTAGTGGAACAAATAGGTATGATGATCTTTACATTAAGAAGTGAATGGCTACGAATTCTATATCGCTTTTAGTATTTGCTCTTGTTTCGGTTTTATAGGCGAGTATCTTTTCACTATAAGGTATGTAAATAATGCAACGATAAAGGTCATAGCAAATAGAATCCCCTCAACAAGCCAGACTTCTTCAACGAATATATAATGGTAAATCCATAGGGCTATTATGTCCACTGCTGCATGAATTCCTATTGCTAATATGAGAAAACTTTTCATATTTAGTGCACAGAGGACCAAGAAGGATAGAGCGATGTGTAGAAGAATAGCAGTATTCCTTTCTATAGCTCCAGGCAATAGATCCATGAAGGTATATTCAGGCATCAGAAAAAGGATGACAATAACGTTTAACGCATAGATGATCACTGCTTCTAAGAACCCCCATCCAAGACCAAGGGATAGGACATGCTTATGATCTTCTCTAGCAAATGATGCCTTACTTATGCAAATATATCGAATGCCTTCCTCAAAGAGACCTGCAAGGAGAGATGCATAGCCAAAGTAAATCAAACTCGATGCAAAATCCTGCCCATAAATCAACAATGGAAGCTGTAGAGGTAGAACTCTTAGAAGTAATGCACCGAACCAGCCTGCTCCTCCAAGTACGAAGGCAAGCCACATAGACCCCTTAGTTTTAGCAAAGTATACGAATACAGCAAAAGCTGGGATTAGAGCTATTAGAATGGCAACCCAACTAGGGATTTGAAGTTCGAAAGCCAAAAGCTCTTCACTTTTATGAAGATTAAATCACTCTATAGTCTTAGGAGTGAATCTGTTATAGAAGTAGCCTAGAAGAAGACCGAAGATAAGGGACGTGATCAAACCCTCTACTAGACTGTATAGATAGTAAGTAACACCATATCCCAAATTACCAAAGCCAAGTATTACAGAGAAGATCAGCCATATAATTATGCCAAAGATAATGCCCTTTATTATAGCTGTTCTGCCAGGAATCTTTTCATAGGCCCAGCCGTATATTAGCCCAAATATTACTCCTAGAATGATTCCTGCGATAAAGACAGAGATGATCCCCATGAGCAATGCAAAACTGAAAATCTCTTCTGTCGTCAATGAATAACCTTCAGGTAGACTAGCCATAATCATGGATATTATATCCTCCTTCAAAAGGACCAATGTGAGATATGTAAATGGAGCAAGAATGACGCTGTAAATAACTCCTGCAACGACTCCAGCCTTGATACCTGTCACAACTTTACCCAATTAAACCATCTTTTACCGCATATTATGATATAAAACTCTATCGGATAGTGAGATTTAATCTGATTAATTTTGTAATGGGCCGGACCGGATTTGAACCGGCGACCTTTGAGTGTCTGAATTTTTATCAGCTCAACGCTCTAACCATGCTGAGCTACCGGCCCACTTTATGAGTTAAAGTTGTCAAGAGTTTTTATGCTTTTTTATGTGATAAACTAAGACCATTTCGGATAAGAGCCCAGTATCTTTACGAATAATGCCTTCTTCTTCAATCCTTCTAATGCTTTTTTGCATTTATCTTCATTTCTATGCCCCTCAAAGTCTAGGTAGAAGTTATACTCCCAAGGAGTTATCCTTGTAGGTCTCGACTCTATCTTTGTCAAGTTTATCCTTCTTATTGCGAACTCTTTTAGAGCTGAGTATAAAGCCCCAGGGATATTTTTTGTAGAAAATATTATTGAAGTTTTATCCTTACCTGTGTATGGCGAGTCATTTTTTGACAATATAAAGAACCTAGTGAAGTTGTTCTTATCATCTTCTATGCCTTTAACTAATATCCTCATTTTATAGATCTTGGCAGCTCTCTCACTTGCTATGGCGCAAGAGTCCATCAATTTCTTTTCTTTTATTAGCTTAACACTGCCAGCAGTATCGTAAGTTGGTATTACTTCACATTTTAAACTATTCAAGAAGTTTCTGCATTGAGCAAGAGCCTGAGGATGTGAATATACTGTCTTGATAGATTCTAAACTCATCTTCTTATTGGCTATTAGGCAGTGATTAACCCTAAGAATTACTTCTCCACTTACTTTTAGCTCAGAACTCAAAAGCAAATCGTAAGTCTGATTTACGCTACCTTCAAGAGAATTCTCTGCTGGAACGATGCCAGTATCTACTTGCCCTTTCTCTACAGCTTTAAAGACTTCAAGGATAGATTTACAGGGCTCTGTCTTTATGGATGGGCCAAAGAATAGAATAGCTGCTTCTTCGCTATATGCTCCCTTTTCGCCTTGGAATGCTAATGTCTTTATGCTTTTGCTCAAATCATCACTATTTGAAATTATTTAACATTCCAAGATGATCCTTTATGAACGTTTTGTTAAGCCAAAAATTCGCTTTTTCTTCTCCCCCATTTTTAACAAGGCTATTATTCCAATTATTTTATTTTTTTATCAGAAAATCATCTATCTTTAACTCAATTGAGAAATGTAGTCGCTATAAATTTATATATATCGGACTGATAATTAAAATTCCGAAATAGGCTGGGAAGTTGTGTATGGCCAAGAAAGCTAAGAAAAAAGCCAAGAAGAAGGCAGCATAAACTAAATGTAAACAGTTGAAGTGGGGGAAGCATGCTTATGGTAAATTCCCCCTATATTTTTAAAATTGATTTCTTAACAAAAAAGATTTTGATAAGACAGTGAAAAATGCTACTTGTGCAAAGAAAAAATCTTTCTTTGATCTTATTTTTGCTTACTATTGGAACTAGAATGGTTGGTAGTGAAGGTTTGCCAAATCAAACATAATATTTTATAATGCTATAAAAGGAGTCTGTATAATGAATTCTATGAATAAAAAGCAGATATTGGAGAAGGTAAAGGCCCTGATAATGAATGTTAAGGGAGTTGTTGGAGTTGCTGAGTTAAACAAGGAACAATGTGAGACTATTGCACAATTAGAAGAGATGGCTATGAAGAACGTCTTTGGCGGTTTGGGACGTGGTAAGAACGAGGGAGTCAAAGAGTCCATTTCCCGTGAGGTTACTATGGTTCTTTTCACCAATATTTACTTTGAAATACCAAAAGATAGCAATGTGATGCAACTTATAAGCAAAGGCGAAGTTGTAGGGATGGCTTTAGATTCTGACGAAATTGAGGAATTCAAAAAAGACAAAAAATATGTGGTCATTAGTGATTTTTTTGCAATAAAGAGGGATGCAAAGATCAACTCTACTGCATTTGCTAGCGGGGACGCTTACTTTCTTTTAAACGGGGTCCAGATTGATCACTTTTCAAAGATTAAAGAGATAAAGGATCATGTTCTTTCATTTCCTTCGCCACCAGCCTTTGACTTTTTGAAGAGCCAGTTCAAGGATAGGATGGACCTTTCAGACCCTCAACTTGCAGGTTTCTTAGTCGGTTTTAATTTGAGTTAAAGGAGTATGGAACTTGAAACCTTACCTAATTTCTTGTAGCATGTTAAAGAGAGAGATAGAAAAACTGATGGAACGAGGTCTTTTGCAAGTTGAACCATATTTCCTAAATGCAGACCTCCATGTAGATCATAATGAATTAGAAAGAGAATTAAAGCTGGCCTTTGAAAAATATTCAAAAGATAAATCGAAAGTAGTCGTTGTTTATGGCGATCTTTGTCATCCTAACATGAAAGGTATTATTAAGAGATTTGATAACGTTGTCAAAGTTGATGCTTTGAACTGTATCGATTGTCTGCTGGGCGGTCATGGAAGACTTTTAGAAATAGATCCGAATCACGATTATTTTTATTTATCGCCTGGCTGGATGCCCTCAAACCTAAAGACGAGCCCAAGACTCAACAGTATCTTCGACCTTAGTAAGAAAGAAGCAAAAAAGCAATTCAGAAATCTTAAAGGAATAATTCTAATAGACTCTCTTGGAAATTTGAATGAGTTTAAATATGAAGTAAAGAAGTTCAGCAATCACACCGGGCTTTCAGTCCTAGGTGAAGAAACAGTGGGGCTTGACAGGCTTAAAGATGTCATTCTTGAAGCTATTGGGAAGCTTAAAGAAGTCAGTAAGTAATAGCACAAAAAGCATTAAATTAAAATCCTTATTTGTTGGTATATCTTCTTGATTGATATGCCAGAGGCAATCTTAGTAATAGACATGGCAAAGGACTTCGTGTATGGGAAACTAAAGTGTGACAGAGCCCAAAGGATAATACCGAATATGAAGAAGCTCTTAGAATCTGCTAGAGAGAAATCAAAGCCAGTAATTTATGTAACAGATACACATCTTCCAGTGGATAGAGAAATGGCACTCTGGGGGGAGCATTCCATGAAAGGAGAAGAAGGAGCTCAAGTAATAGACGAGTTAAAGCCTGACAAGAAAGACTACTTAATTGAAAAAAGAACCTATAGCGCCTTTTATGAGACAGGTCTAGACCCATTACTTAGAGATTTAAAGGTTGATACTGTTGTAATAACAGGTCTGCATACCAATATATGTGATAGGCATACAGCTGCAGATGCTTTCTTCAGAGGATACAAAATAATAGTCCCAGAAGACTGTGTTGATGCCTTCACAGAGAAAGATCATTTAGAAGGATTAGATTATATCAAGAGAATATATGGCGCAGAAATTATTAATAGCAAAGAATTGATGAAGAGGTGGAAAAGCAAATAATATTTTTCAAGCTTTTTGTGATTCATAATTTAACTTAAATTCATCAACATATTTTTTAGTTAAATCATAAAAAGCATCTCTAACCCCCCTCACTTCTTCCCAACTCAATCCATACAATGAAATCTTCATGTGCTTGCTCAATCCACGATGAAGCCCAACTATTCCTCTCTTTATCATTTCTTCAGCAAGGAAGAATCCTTTCCTCTTATGATGCTTTGATATCTCCCAAAAGATCGGAGTTTCAAAATGCATTAGATGATGGTTATGAGGTCTTTCTCCTACTAGTCTTATACCATCTATCTTCTCCATTTCTGATATGAACCATCTTGCCTTATCCAATTCTTCTTCCCATTTCTTTACTCTTTCTGCAACATGAGGAAAAGAATACATGGCTGAGATCAAAGGTAATCCTCCGATGCTACAACCAAAGATATTGACAATCTTTTTACTAAAGGTCCTTCCAGTCCGATCAGGCTTTATCGTCGATTTCTTGAAGGCTTTATCCGACCACTCATAGTTTGTAACTAAGAAGCCCAAGGGACCTATTGATGCCATGGACTTATGGGCAGATACTGTAAGAAAGTCTGCTTTTAATTCTTTCATACTAACAGGAAATATGCCTGCAGTGTAGGCAGCATTGACCATGTATGGTATACCATAATCTTTTGCTATCTTGCCTACTTCTTTAGCGGGATTCAAATTTCCATAATATGGCTCAACGTGAGTCACTGCTATCAATCCAGGCAATTTTCCGGTCTCTTTTTTTATGCTCTCAATCCTATCTACAAAATCCTCTGCATTAACTTTGTAATCTGGATAATTAGAATGCTGCGCTTCTACAATCTTAAGATTGTTCATCTCTGCTGCAATAGCAGTTGTATAATGGCATAATGGGTCTGTTAGAACTATTTTTGCAAAATCTTCTGAAATGTTATCTGCTATAGTCTTCATAACAGAGAATTGGGCAGCCCTTGACCCAAAGGTATGCTCAGCCGTATCACCATCAAAGAATTCTGCTACAGTTGGGAGAAACTCATTGATAGGAGGTTTCGATACCAAGCCTGATCTTCCTTCAATACAATCATAGCAAACAGCATAGCCAACTTTCATCCATCCTTCATCTATTAGCATCTTTTGAACTTCATCAGGAATTATTCCACCTCTCATGATAGGATGAATTATTACATCCTGCTTGTATGGGTTATTGATTGATTGAAACTTGACTATTTTTTTATCAAATTTATAACTCACTTTCTTATACCTCTTCCAATCTACTTGCTCTTTATTCGGTAATCTTCTAACCTTTAATCGTTTCTCTTTGAAATTCGTTGTCAGAATGTAACTTTACCTTATGATTTAAGCATAAATATTTTGAGTGGAATGAATCTGAGGGGTGAGATTTTGGCAAAAGACCCTATATGTGATATGACTGTAGATGAAAAGACGGCAAAATTCAAATCAGACTACAAAGGCAAGACTTATTACTTCTGCTCTAGTGCTTGCAAATCGACCTTCGATAAGAACCCTGGAAAGTATGCCAAATGACTTTTATTAATTAATTATTCTAAAGTACTATGGTTTGAAGATCGTAGTCTGTGGTGCAATAGCCAATAAAGGAGTATCGAAGATAAGAAAGGTTCAATCTCTCCTTAAAGAGAAAGATTTCCATGTTGTAGATCAGATCTCTGATGAGGATTATAGCAAAATCAAGGACTTTGAGGATAAGAAGAACCTTGCTGAGGAGATAGTAAAGCACGATCTAGATTTCATTAAAGAGAGCGATATAGTTGTTGCTCTAATAGATAGACCTAGTTTTGGAGTAGCTATAGAGATTTACTTTGCCAAGACTCTTGGTAAAAAGGTGATAATTATGAGTAAGAGGAAAGTGCCTTCACCATGGCCTATCGCTTTTTCAGATAGAATAGTTCATGATGAAGAACAGTTGATACTGACTTTAAGAGAATTACAAAGTTAAAAATCATGATGGCTTCTAGATTAGCCAGCTGATACTCCAGCTTAAATATCTCCTAATTGATGTCACTTTTACATTTCTTAGATGGTGAAGTGATTGCTTCTGGACCGGTACGCTAAAACAATCTCGTGATTCTAAATATCTTTGGAAATTAATTATTTGGCCTAGTAGTTAGGAATTGTTATAAACTTGGAAAGTTTACCATTGCTATTGTGGTTGTTTTGACCTGCTTTAGCCATCTTAAACAAGTTTTCGAGAAGGCTGGAATTAATGTTAATAGTGAGAACAGGAAAGAAGTTGATAAAATTATTCACAGCATTGTTGATGTAGAGTATAAGAATTGCCCTACTGCTTGGAGAGAAGTTAAAAAGAGGATATTAGAAAATGAGGAAGTCTTCGTTTTTAAACTAAAAGAAGAATGGAGCAAAAGAATACGTTGTAGTTGATTATGAAAAATTATTGGCAAAATTATGGCGCATGCTAACTCGGTTTGTTGGTAGCCCGGGCCAGATTCGAACTGGCGTCAGCGGGTAACTTCGAATATCTCCAAAGCCCGCTACTCAAGGGTTTTATTCCTTGCTTGACCACTACACCACCGGGCTACAATAGATCGTTATCAGTGCATATTTTAAATTTTGGCATCAATCAGCTTTCTTGCATTTCTTTTTGACACATCTCTCAACACATTACCGAGCTTTCTGGCCTAAGCTTGCTTTGCTTGATACTCTTGTAGACCTTAGAAAATATAAGAACTGGATAAGTGGAGTGGTGAGAGGAGATGTATTGTCCTATAAGCCCAGAGTCAAAGAAGATATATCTATTTTATACACAGAATTATTTTCTGGCAAAAAGATTGACATGGGTATGAATTCATGTCTAGAGAGTTTGTACCTAATCTGAGATTAATCAACCAAACTTAATTATAGTGGTCAAAAGGTTGAGGAGAAGGATGATAGGTATGAAAAACCTTATTATGAGCATGAATAGTCTCTGCATCTTTTTACCGCCTCCAATCTTCTCGAATATGATCTTTGGGTCAAGGAACCATCCTGCAATTATGCTCAAAATCAGTCCCGCCATGGTAATGCCTATTGTGCCAAAGGCATAGTCCTTGAGATCGAGAAGGGGAGTCCCGAATAACTCCAATTTAAGGGCAGTGTAACTTAAAGCCGAAGGCAGCCCGATCAGAATTATGATTATTGAGGCTATTAAAGTAGCTTTTTTCCTGTTAAAACCATAAGTATCAATAAGAGTAGCAACGGGCACTTCCAGCATGGAGACTGCAGAAGTCAGGGCAGCAAAGAAAAGGAGCAAAAAGAAAACAGCTCCTAGGAGAATTCCAAAATTCATTTCCTGAAAAATCGGAGGTAGAGTCACGAAAGTAAGCTGTACTCCTGCTGCTGGGTCAAGTCCAAATGAGAAGACTATAGGGAATATCACCAATCCTGCCATCATTGCCACTAATAAATCAGAAACCGTAACTATTGTGGCGCTCTTTACGATTTTCTCATCCTGCATATAGCTGCCATACGTGAGCAAGATGCTTGTGCCCACGCTCAACGAAAAGAACGCTTGCCCTAAAGCCGCAGTCCAAACAAAAGGATCGGACAGTTTTGAGAAATCCGGGGTTAGATAGAACTCTATCCCCTGTACAGCTCCAGGCAGTGAGAGAGAGGAAGCGAGTAGCAGAAATAGCATCCCAAACAAAAGCGGTATGAGCGACTTCGAAAGTTTTTCTATACCTCGCTTAACACCTGCTCTAACAACGAAGAAGGTTATTCCGCCTGAGATTAGAAAGAATATCACTGGATAATAAGAATCAACGAAAAGAGAGAATGAGATAGGCTTTCCAAGAATAAAAAAGAGGGAATAAGCAAGAACCCATCCTGTAATTACAAGATAATAGCTCAATATCATGCCCATGATAAAGACAAGGGAAAAGCCAGCCAATCTGAATCTTTTCCTGATAGCACTAAAGGTTGGCACCACTGAGGTCCTAAAATGCCGTCCCATGGTGAACTCAAGCATCATCAGAGGCAGTCCGAACATGAAAACTGCGATTAGATAAGGAAAAAGGAAGGCTCCACCTCCATTAGAGCCTACAATGTAGGGAAACCGCCAGATGTTGCCTATGCCCACGGCAGAGCCTGTGCTCGCAAGAATGAAGCCTATGCTAGATGACCATTTTTCTCTTGACACGACCCCATTAAAGTTTAGAAGCGATTATAAATCTGTTCTTATACTCTCTTTGGCGATGTTAACTTAAGGCCCACTCACCTCGAGGCTCAGTATCTCTTTAAACTTGATGTGTCTTCTAGCATCGTGTAGATATGTGAAGAGATAGAGCAATCTATTCACATGCTCAAGCATGGATAGTAATCATAAAAGCCATCAATCCTATTTTAAGATACTGAATGGTTCTCTCTTGAACCAAGACATCCCTTCAAGTCCTAAGAGGAAAAGATCTGGCCATCAAGTCAAAATGATGCTAATTTAACACCGCCCTTCTTTTATCATTATTGACAATTTAATGTTAATGGAAACTCTTTTAGACTTGGGATGAAATTATATTCTGGATTGTATAAACGCCTTACTCCTGTGACAATATTCGGTTTAAGCACTGAAGGGTATAAGATAGCATCATCCTTATCATCTTACAATTTGCAGACAACCATAGTGGATGAGAATCTTAATGTTGGCATGCAGTTGAAGAGGGATATTCTTGAAAGATTCGATTCAGTTGCTGCACTTCTAGAAGATGAAGCATTGCTAGGTCTAGAGCCTATTGAGGATGCCATAAGCAAGGCAAAATGTTTGTTCTTTACTCCTAAGATAAGAATTAGGGAGATGGAGGCTAAATCTACTATAGGCCTAAGGCTAAAGACCATAGTGAAGAATCTATCAAAGGGTACTATTATTGTCAATACATTACCAACAAGTTACGGTGGTAACAGGGAGAATGTATCTTTGATAGAAAAGTTGACTGGGCTGGAAGCTGGTGTAAGCTTTGATTACATATACGCTCCATTAGTTCCTGGTACCAATAAACCATTGGTTTTAGGTTCGATTAAAGTCAATGCAGATAAAGCTTTGATCGAATGCCTTAAATCTGCTCTGACAGATGTGCCCGAGATTTTACCTATTCAACTGGCCGAACTCATCTATTCAAAGCACATAATAGAAAAGTACAACTCCATAATCACAAAGTTGGAGTTTTTTGAAATGTTGGACAAAGATAGCAAGTTGGCTTTGAAGGACTTTACAAAAAATCATGAAATTTATCTGGAAAGTATGGTCGATAATCTATTCGATATAAAGGTTATTGCAGACTCTTTGAAGACAGGGGAGCCTATGAAGTATATGGTAACAGGCATCTTAAAAAGTCTCGATAGTTATTTCAAATACGTAGTAAATGAAGTTCGTTCTATAATAAGAGACGAAGGTCTAAAAGCAAGTAGAACAAGAATCTTGGTGGTTTGGTCCATCGATCCTTTTGAGATTAGAGGCGATAAAATGTCAACTCTTTCTACCCTCGTAGAAAGGCTTCACGATTGTGTTGGAGATATAGCTACTTTTAATGCCATACCTTATCTCAAGGCTCTTCGCTTAGAATCAGGGATGAAGAAGGGGTTACCCCTCTCAATGGATAAGGAAAACGTAATCTTGACTTGCTCAGAGGGTGATTTTGAACTAGTCTTTAAAAGTACAAAAATTGAAAGACCAGAAATTAGGCCCATCATAATAAAGGCCAACCTTCCCATAGAGGTTGTAAAGTAAATCCTTTCTAAAGGTTCTATTCATTGGTGATAAAATGGTTCAGCTGAAGCAGATAAACCCCTTTAGACTTTCCATACATCTATCGGGCTTTTTTGTTCCTTTTATCACCATCATCATAGGTCTTTTCTACACATTTCTTATCATAGCTACAGTAACCATATTATATTGCATATCAGAGTATCTTCGAACTAGAAGGAGCCATGGTCTACCACTCATCAGGAAGATAACGATCTTAGCGAGTAAAGATGAAGAAAAAAGTAAATTTATTCTTGCACCTGTTTACTTTGCTTTAGGCATATTGATTGCTTTGATCATCTTTAAGGGTTCGATAGGGTTTGCAAGCATGGAGATAGTTGCTCTTGGAGATAGCTCTGCAAGACTTTTCGGAACGTTGATAGGATGCACCCGCTTACCCTTTAACAAGATGAAGACCCTTGAAGGTAGCATTTTCTGTTTCATCTTTTCATGGCTAGGCGCTTCCCTTTTTGTTCCTTTGTCAATAGCGCTTTTAGGAGCTTTAATAGGTTCTATTGTTGAAAGTTTCCCTCTTCCTATAAATGATCATCTAACTATGTCTATTGCTTCGGGCTTTACTATGCAGATAGCTTCTCTTATGGTAAGCTAAATTGCAATAATGAAAGGTAGATCAATAGGGATAAGGCTGATGCTATCATTATAAGGCTTAATATGAAGATAAACATGCTTGTCTTTGAAGTGAAATTTGATAAATTAGTATCTTTTATCTTCTTGGAAGATAGCATCAAAATAATGCTAATAAACTGCAAGAAAAGCGATAAAATTGGATAAATAAGTGCAGATAGTGCTGATAAAGGCCAAAGGAAAATTAGACCATAATCGAAGAAGTTTCTTAAATCCAAGATAATTGGCAGGTTGGAGATCATATATTGAAGATTGAGAAGATTTGGCTCTTTGACGAGAATAAAACTCATTGATAGAATAGATAGAATAATGCAAAGCGATACAGCGAGCATCTTTCTCCATGGGTTTCTGGAAAGATTCATCCATGCATTGTCCACTTTATCCATAATAGAATATTCTTTTTTTGCGAACATGAATATGAGATTGGCAATAGCTAATCCTAAAAATGCTCCTGCAATCGTATCTGTTGGGTAATGAATTCCTAAGTATATTCTTGAGAAGGCAACGGCCAAAGACAGAACCAGTAAAGGCGAAGCTATCCTTCCATACCTTCTAAACGTCAGAGTGCTACAAGCAAAAGCTCTGAAGGAGTGGCCTGAAGGAAAAGAAGAACCATATTCTTCTAATCCAATCAATTTTATTCCTATCAATAGCTCATAAGGCCTTGGACGGTATAAGAAAGCCTTCAAAGTTAAACCTAGTATTACTGATATAATTATGGCTATGATTAGAAATATGGCAAATCTTCTCTCTTCAGCCTTACCATAAACCCATAAAACTATTATGAATAGAAGCCAAAAAAATCCCCCACCGAATTCTGTCAATGTCAGCATAATAGTATCTAAAAACTTTGATCCAGAAGTACCGTTTATTAGATGGAGTAAATCTTTGTCACAAGAATAAAGAAAAGATGAATGAACAATAAAACTCAATAAGACAAAGCCAATCAATGGTAATATTATGAATAAAGTAACATGCCTTATGTTGATACTAATCTTCATAAAATCATCCTTTATAAGATTCGAGAGAGGGGCTTTGCCAAATGTCTTCTAGCTCTAGGCGGGACTTCATAGACCCCCAATTTTATACTTCTTGGGATTTCTTCAATGGTTATAGCATCTTTTGGGAGCTTTTTCTTACAATTTTTGCATACGAAGCCCTTTTCTTTGCCTGCTGACTTCATTCTCTTTTTGCACAAAGGACAGATAGGATTCAACTTCTTTAATATTCGACTTAGCCTAATTACTTCCATCTTTTCAAGGTTTATGGTCAATGGTAGATTTGGCTTTGGCTTGACCCCTCCATTAACTCTAACTATATCTCCAATGGCTAACTTCATGACAATCTCTCTGAACTTTCTTGTAGGCTCATAGGCGGCACAATCAATACTGCCGCTATCATCCTTTATTTTAAATATCACATGCCCTCCCGCTATGATTCTTGGCTTCTCACAGACTTCCCCTTTAATTGAAAAAGAGCGATAAGGTTGAACATCAGATATCTTTGCACTCTTTATATGCTCATCTGTAGCCTGATTCGTCTTGTATATTACCCATCTTTCTATAGGCTCAAAGGCTTTTACCATTCTATGGGCTTTCTCAGCTATGAAAGGATTTTCGGCTCTAATACCATAAAGGATTGGGCAAGGAGTATGAGGAGTTATCCTTATCTCATTTGTATAAGGGTCAATGTTATCAAAGGTAATGGGATAGGTTAATTCATTCATCTTGAATACTGATTCTCTATCTATTCTCCTCTCTTTACCTCTATTGCTAGGCACTCTGTAGGCTATCAACTCGTAAGTGAAATCTTCCTCTAATCTTTCGCCAATGGCTGCCAAAGCTCCTATTATCCCCCTTCCTATCTTGAATTTGAAGAATTCAGCCCCTATCTTCTTTGCCAATTCCTCTGCTTCATCTATGGTCACTATATCTTGGATCACTTTTCTTGAAAAAGCCCTTAATTCTTCAGGTATATTTTTGCTCTCAAGGAAGACTACGCCTGGGTTAGTAGTTTCATAGTCCAACTCTGCCAGTTTCTCTACAGTATCTAGCACCATGTTTTTTATTTTGACAATTAGATCATCTTCAACCTCAACTTCAATGGCAATGGCACAATTCCCTCTTGTCTTCAAGATCCAGTTTGGATTTAGCCTTATCAAACGAGGATAGTCGATGATCTTTGCGCCCATTTCAATAAGCCTATCTATGACTACTGCACCAACGTAAGTTGTGCACATTCCATCCTTAGAATCTGTATCATCGAAGCCTATGTGAAGCCTTTTCACTCTAAGAGAAAGAAAGTGTTATCACTAAAATCTTTTTCTGAAGAATGTTTATGCTTGAATTTCTTCGGTTTTTGTTCTTCAAGGCCCTTTCTTAATTATCATTAATTTGTAAGAATTAAAAAATTGGTAGCAAGAGGAGCTTGTGTTATGCTTCGACCACTATCATCGTTAGAGTTGATCTGACTTTGTCCAAGCGCCTTATCTTCCAAGTAACTATCTCCTTTAACCTTTCCATAGTGTCGGCTTCTATCTTCGCTACGATGTCATACACTCCATAAACCACGTAAACCTCTTTTACGTTCTCAATCTTCCTTAACCCTTTCACTAACTCCTCTTCTGCACCAAGTTCTACATTTATCAATACGAAGGCTGTTGGCATGTATATCTAGCCTTCATTCTAGTTAATAAATTTGATGTCTACTTCATCCTTGATTTTAAAATTTATGATATCTTACTTTTTGGGCACGTGTCGGCCGTAGCCCTCTTTTTGTTCTAGGTGGGATTTAGCTTAGCGACCTACCCAGGTCTCGTGCAGAACTCATGGACCTTTTTTTGGTCTTGCTCCACGCGGGACAACCGTTTCACTCTTACCCAGGAATCTCAAAAATTTTATCATCGTACACCCTGGTTGGGATATCGTTTCTGTTTTGTTGCCAACCATCTCTGGTTGTGCCTCACGACACCGCGCTTCTGCACGGAGAGAGGAGCTTCCTCAGGGCATAGCCCCGTGGCCCACCCGCCGACTCGCGCCCAATTTAATATCATCTACAATCATGTATTAGTCTTTCGATCACTATTTGATTATGGCCACTGGTAGATAATTCTGCCACAATTCTTACACAAATACATCGGGATTATCTTGTCATCATCATTTTCGTAATATGGTTCTAGCTCCCCGCCGCATAAACATTTGAATATAGTTGTAGTTGACATGACAAGATTGTCCTTACTAATCAGTATTTAAGTAATTAGGTGTAAGCATAAATAATATTCGACAATTAGTTAAAAATTATAGGAACGATATGGCAGAAATTTTTTAGCTTTTTTCTCTTTGGGGACAGTATGAAAGAGAAGATAGTCAAGTTCCTGATTACAAGACTGGGCGAAGTAGACTGATTCATGTTATTTGGGAGATATTTGCCGCCATTCATTACTATGGATATAGTATACAGTATAATTATTGCATCAGCGGTTATTTCGGTGTTTTTATCGTGGAAAAAGGAACACTTGCTTCACAGTAAGATTTTCGCTATAGGTTTAATGATTTTTGTTTTGGTAGGCTTGATCGGATGGACAGTCAATTATTAATTGTTACTCGGGAATAATCATCCCAAAGTATTCTCTTTCTATTTCGATAATATCTTCATGGCTTTTGGAAAGCCTATAATCTTCCAGAGGATTCTTGTTTAATTCTAAGAAGTTTGGTCCCCATTTTAATATGGACATCAACTTTTTACTTTCTTCAATATAGTCAGCAATGTATAGCGCGGCAGCAAGGGCTTCTACAGAACTTAGCATTGAAATCTTGCCATAGTTTATAGGATTGGCAGCCATCAACAGAGGAAGCCTTCTGTTTAAGCCTTTGAACCTTTTTGAGAAGGTCTCATCAATTCTTTTCCATGAGCAGTCTATGGCAACAAGACCGTAGATTAGATAAGGTTTATCTAAAGGTGAAAAAATGCTCGATGCTTTTGGATTTAGAACTATGCTTTTCTTAGGGATTTCGCTCTTCCTTAAAATAGGCTGGGCTAAGCCAAAACGGCAGAGCTTTGCTGCAGTGCACTTTTTTTGATCATCTTGCTTCATCGAATAGACGTAAAGCTTTGGTTTAAGGGTTAAAGGAGTTTTTTCCGATTTACTCTGCTTCACTTTTTGACCTCTAAGACTCTTGAATTTTTTTCAAGCGTTCCAGCAGTATCTTTTGTTCAACACTTGCAACAAGCTTTCTTGTTTGAGCAACAACATCTGGGTTAACGCTTACGCTGTCGATACCAAATCTCACTATAGCTTCTGTGAAGTCTTCATAGACTGAAGGAGCCTGTCCACAAATGGAGACTGTCACCTTGGCGTTATGAGCGACTTTTATCAAATGCTCTATGGCTCTTAACACTGCTGGATCGCGCTCATCAAAGTATCTGCTGTCTATGGCAGGTAGTATTTGGCTATCACGGTCAGTCCCTAGAATTAGCTGAGTTAGATCGTTGCTACCGATGCTAAAACCGTCACAAAGCCTACTAAACTCATCAGCCATGAATATTATCGATGGAACTTCAGCCATAAGCCAGACTTTAAAGTCTCTTCCCCTCTCTAGCCCTTCTTCTTTCATTATAACAAGGCATTTCTCGACTTCCCAAGTTGTGCGCACAAAAGGTAGCATGACCCAAACGTTTCTCAAGCCCCACTCATTGCGACACTTCTTTATAGCTCTGCACTCAAGCCTGAAAGCTTTCTCATATTGAGGGCTAACGTATCTGCTAACTCCTCTCCATCCTAGCATGGGATTGTCCTCTCTTGGCTCATACTTTTCTCCTCCTTTTAACTGCGCATATTCGTTTGTCTTAAAGTCTGAAAATCGAACCACGACTGGTCTTGGCTGTATCGCTCTTGCTACTCTTGCTACTCCCTCTGCCATCCTTTCAATGAACTTTGATTCTTGGTGACTTTCAATCAAGTAGAGGGGATGCTCGCCTATTTCTGTCGCCATGATAAATTCAACTCTCATAAGACCTATTCCATCGAAGGGAAGGTGAACATAGTCTTCTATCTTCTCAGGAATTCCTAGATTCATGTAAATCTTGGTTGCTGTAACCAAAAATGGTTCAGCATAACCTTGCATTGCTACTGGCTTTTCAACAGGCTTTCTAAACTCCTCTATAGCTCCTTCATAAACAAGACCAGCCCTTGCATCTACTGTATAAGAATTACCAGTAACTAGAACTTTTGTGGCATTCCCGCTCCCTACTATACAAGGAATACCAAGCTCTCTACTTACTATTGCTGCATGACAAGTCATTCCGCCTTCATCAGTTACTATAGCGCCAGCAACCCTCATGTAAGGTGCCCAGTCTGGGTTCGTCATTCTTGTTACCAGTATGTCTCCTTGCTTCATGAGTTTAGCAGCTTCTTCTGGCGTGATTACTACCTTTGCTTGACCTATGTGAAAGCCAGGACTTGCTGGCAATCCTTTAAGAGCGATTAAACGCTCTACGGTCTTGGTTTGAATCGTTGATTCTTTCGAAACCAAAGGCGCTTCTGCCTTAATACTCCAAACAGTCTCGGGTCTAGATTGGACTATGAAAATGCTTTTTGGAAAAGGTAAGTCCTTATCTACGGCAAACTCTATATCTTGAGGCTTTTGATAATGCTCCTCTATCCTTTTGCCAAGCTCTGCTAACTTAAGAACTTCCTCATCTGTGAGAGAAGGCGCGTCTTGCTTATCAGAAGGCACTGTCAGATGAACAGTCTTATCTGCTTCATCTCTTGTGTAAAATACAGTTTTATGGACAATTTCACGCTCTACAATCTTCATTGTATCTTTATCAATAACGAAACGGTCAGGAATCACTGATCCAGATACCAAACTCTCTCCCAAGCCCCATGTAGATTCAATAACGATCTTTGATCTATCCCCTGTGACAGGATGGAGGGTGAACATAACTCCTGCTGCTTTTGCGTTGACCATTTTTTGAACACCAACGCTTATCAAAACCTTTTCATGAGGAAAACCCTTCTCATCTCTGTAAAATATAGCCCTTGGTGTGAACAGGCTTGACCAGCATTTTCTAACACTGTAGATTAAATCATCAAAACCCTTGACGTTCAGGTAAGTCTCTTGTTGACCTGCAAAAGAAGCATCAGGTAAATCCTCGGCTGTAGCAGATGAGCGTACGGCTACGTAAGCATCTACAATGCCTAAATTGTCACATAGCTTTTTATAAGCTTCCTTTATGACTTTGACTATATCCTTAGGGATTTGTTCTGACTCGATGATAGTTCTTATCTTCTTTGAAGCTTCTTCATACTGCTTTGGATCTTTCTTTTCCTTAACACTTTCTCTAATTATGTCATAAATCTTTTCAGATAAACCCGTCTCTTCCAAAAATCTTTTGTAAGCATAAGAAGTTATGGCAAATCCAGGGGGTACTGGTATTCTTGCCTTTAACATCTCTCCTAGATTGGCATTTTTACCTCCCACTAGAGGAGCATCTTCCTTGCCTAACTTTTCAAATTCAACTACTAATCTGTTTGCTACTGCCATGATTTACAACCCAATACATAAATTTCCCTACTGATATAAATCTATGCGTTATCTTATCATTCTTCATTTCATCTTATTCGCTTCATGGTATTACATAACTTTTTAAACATTGGATCATCTTTTTCTGCAATTATGACATCATGATTATGTAAGGCAATCTAACCAACGCTGATATAGATCAGGGCCCTATCTCGAGGATACTAGGAATAGCTTCCCTTAAAGTCCAAACTGCTGGCTATTCAGCCACGCTAGGGGTTTAGCTAAGATAAGAATAGAAGGAATGGAGAGATTTCATAATGAATTTCATCGGGGTAGGAAACAGTGGCTGTAGAAACCTACAAAGAAGAAAATATCAACTTAGAATTCTTGATGAATTGGTCAAGATCAGGGAATTATTAGAAAGGGCTTTAGAAAAATGATTTTCCTCCCTCATAAAGAAGGGACTTAATAACTCAAATGTAAGAGGTGAAAAGTATTTCTTATTTGAAGAACGATCTAATAAAGGGGGGTAGATGGTAATTGAAGGTCTTTTTCGATGAGATCGATGTCTTAACAGAAAGCAGAACAGAGTTGGTAGACATAAGCAGTTATGTTGAAGACCATGTGAGAAAAAGCAACATAAAAAATGGCTTCTGCCTAGCCTATGCTTTACACTCAACAGTTGCTATAATAGTAAATGAACATGAAACGGGTTTGATACAAGATATAATAAACAAAGTAGAGAAGGATTTTCCAAAGGGTATGGGCTGGCTTCATGATAGAATTGATGATAACGCTGATGCCCATTTAGCATCTACGTTTATTGGACCGTCAAGAATATTCCCTATCAAGAATGGAAGATTGGTTAAAGGAAAATGGCAAAACATCTTCGTATTGGAGCTTGATGGACCTAGAACAAGAAAGATAGTATTAGAAACATTGGGCGAATAGAGCATATGAACTAGTCGATGCGGGCATAGACCCTTGCGCTAAGGGCGATGTTAACTTAAGGCCCACTCACCTCGAGGCTCAGTATCTCTTTAAACTTGATGTGTCTTCTAGCATCGTGTAGATATGTGAAGAGATAGAGCAATCTATTCATATGCTCAAGCATGGATAGTAATCATCAAAGCCATCGATCCTATTTTAAGATACTGAATGGTTCTCTCTTGAACCAAGACATCCCTTCAAGTCCTAAGAGGAAAAGATCTGACCATCAAGTCAAAATGATGCTAATTTAACACCGCCCATAAATGTTAGAAAACATTTTTTCCAATACATTTAAATTTCGTTAAAACTTTCTCAGTGTGATAAGCATGAAGCAACTCGACCAAGTCTTCTGGATTCGTGCCTTCTTAGGAGCGACTACAGGCTTGCTCTCAGGCGCAGTGGGCTTTTCTGATGATATGCCATACATAGGGCTTTTGCTTGGACCAATAATGTATATCCTATCTTACCTGCTGGCTAAGTATGCTGTAAGATTAAATCTTCCCCAACAAGAATCTCACAAGATATTTACCACTGGCTTAGGTAGCTTCATAGCTCTCTGGCTCTTTACTTGGATTATCCATTATACTATCAGCCTTCCTCCTTGATTCCATTTGCCTCTGTAAGAAGTTGAGAAAACCTATCCACGTCTCAAAGTACTTTCTATCGAAATCATCGCTCCATGAAGATGAAGACTTGCGCTTAAAAAATTGACACAATTTCTTTAAACGGTCGACATCTCTAAGTTGCTTCTCTTTGGACTCGTTGGTTAGGAAATCTATTATGCCTTCGATTGCAAACTTGATGCCTGGGTTTGTATCAGGACCTGAATGATTATCTTTAGGCTTGAGAAGGTTTCTTGCATCGGAATACTTCTTTTCAAGGATAAGCTGAAAACATCTTATTATTTTGTCTCTTCTCATGTCGATCATTATCGATTATCCCTCTTGAATCTACTGCAAAATAAGCAGCGGGTTTAGCAATGGGTGGCTGGACCAGTTCAGCCTTTAATCCAAAAGCGTCTCTAGATAGGCGAACTCTAATATGAGCCCCTTGAGATACAACATTCCCCCCTGTTTCTACTTCATAATAAGTTTGCTCCGCACCAACTCTTGCTCTAACAGTGTTGGTAATTAGAACAGCCATATCATCTCTGATGGCTAATGAGCATAAATCATGTAAATGCCTAGCCAGTTTTGCCTGCCTTTCTATGATTCTCTCCCCGCCTTGATATTCAAAGATGAAATTGTCCGTTAACGTGTCTATGATGAGCAATTTGACGTTGAATGGGGCCTCTTTCTTTATCCTTCTTGGTACTTCTATCTGCTCATCTACGCTTCTTGCTCTCACAACCATTATCCTGTCGAATACATCTTCTTCCAATTTAATACTTTCTGCCATCTCTATAATCCTTTCAGGTCTGAAGGTTCCTGAAGAGTCCACAAATACAACTCCACTCTCCTCATTCAAACGCTGCAGATTAATACAGAGTTGAAAGCATATCTGGGTCTTCCCTGTTTTGCTGGCTCCAAAAAAGTCTGTTACAAAGCCTGTCCCTACCCCCCCATTCAATAGTTCATTCAGCGATTTTGACCCTAAGTCTATCTTTTTACGACTGATTGCCCTATGGAATGCTTCAGAACCTTTACTCGCATTGCTTAAGAACATGATTACATTTCTTATGATTTCCATCACATCTTGTCTATTTGGCTCTAATTCTTCCAAGGCATTCATAGGAAGTGTAGCAATTTCT
>CALLJF010000015.1 GCA_938091495.1 uncultured Nitrososphaerales archaeon
TCATTTTGGTCTGTATTAATTTTTTACAATTTATTAATTCTAGGTAAAAATATCAAAATTAATCATTTAAATTTGTTAATAAATGAACTTTTTCATATTATTTATAAGGAATTAGGTTTAAGAATAAAGGCAGTGCTCCCGATAATATTATACAGTTCCGTATAACAAGTAAGCATATGATAAGACCGAGACTAGAGGCAGATTTAATATTGAGATATCTTCTCGAAAGATCTTCATTTACTCAAGCGCAACTAGACACTTATTTAATCGATCGCATTACGGTTAATGAGAAAGTAAATTTAAAAAATAAGACGGCTATGAGAGATAGGAAGAATGTCAGCAAAGGAGCTTTCATCCGTACATTAAGGCAAGCCCGGGTCAACTTAAAAAGAGCGATTTACACATTGATTTTGTCAGAATATTTAGGGTTATTAGAAGATAAGTCCATAGATAGGTTATTACAGATAAGTAATTTACTGAAAAATGCTAAGGGTGTTACATCGAAAGAAAAATTAACAGAAGTTATTGAGATTATCGATACTATAATTGAGACTATCTTAGGAAAGGAGAAAAGGCATGGCAGGCATTTATTCTATTAAGATTAGTTTGTGATGCAATCTTTGAGCAAAAAGAAAATGTTATCTATATGTTGTGATGTTATCTCATAGTGTATTGGCCTTAGAAGAGGTTGTGATAGTCACAATAGCGAGTATCACGTTATTTACTTCTATTACAGCCCTAGCTTTTTACTTACCAAAGATCAGAAGGATTATCAAAGAGCAAAAGGATGCTAATGAGATCGTCAAGGGAGTGATTTCTGAGCTTCGCGATAGATTAGGCCAGCAGGATCAGAAGATTTTGGATCAACAGATTAGGTTAGATGTTATAGAGTTAAAGCTGGGTCAATTAACAAAAGTTTTGGGTAAAGAAGAGAAGGAAGTTACTAAGGCCCGCGAGATCTCCGATACTGCAAGTATACTAGAAGAGGTTAGAAATTTGTTGAGAAGTTTAGGTAAAGTTGAAGTAACACTACCTGGCAAAATTCAGCGAAAGGGAGAATTTAAGAAAGTTGAAGTATTAGAAGGATTAAGCCCGACTGAAAGCTCGGTACTTAAATTACTAATGGAAGGAGAACAAACTCCAAAGCAGATCCAACAGAGGATTGACAAGTCGAGAGAACATACAGCTAGACTTATGAAAAGGTTGTTTGAACTAGGTTATGTAACAAGAGAAGAGAAAAAAAAGCCTTATGTTTATGAAATAACTGAAAAAGGAAAAGCTTTGCTAAGAGCAGAATGATTTACGCTGTGAATAGATTGTGAAAAGTGCAAGAATTTGCCTTTTTTATAGCGATCTAATCTATAGAAGGTAAATTTTTACCCTGTTATCTGTTATTCTAGATTTTCGACACCCCTTCACTTCCAGTGGAACTTGCCAAAGCCCATTTTATCTATTAATTTTTCTAGTGTATTGTGAACTCCTGTTAACGGTAATTAGCATCTCATAATTTTGTCATAAATGTTTAACCTTTTGTTCACTTGTTCACATAGATAACCTTATAATTTAAAACCAAATCTATTGGATAGCCTTGCCTAAACATAGGATTAAGATAGAGTTCGACGATGGACAGGGTGGAAAATATAAGATATCTATGGAAGGAAAGGTTTCTCGAGATAAAGTTTTGAAGATTATAGACATGGTAGAAACGATAGAAGGGAAGAGTGAGGTTAATCAATCAATTACCTTATCCAAAGACACAAATTTTGGCCGTCTTTACAACCTTATTGAAGAGAAGTTCACTTTTGGATCTTTTACCTCTACAGATATCTTGGAGGCCTATGAAGATGAATATAATACTCCTATAAGATTGAGTGTTATATCAACTTACCTACAAAGATTGACTGAGAGAGGTGTGCTGATAAGGAATAGAACGAATTTAGGTTGGTCCTATCGTAGAGCTCAGTTGAACTTGCAACGTTAATCATTAGGTTTTAGCCACTCACCCCTAATCTTCTAATGGAAAGAAGTTTCCTCATAATAGCACAAAATAAGAGTTTAACCCAATAGTTAAAGGTTTTTGACCAACTCTTAATTAAGATAATCATCTAAACCTAGTACGGTCTGAATATTAATAAAACAAAAAAATATCCTTTTTAAATCGATCTACAATAGAAATGAAGGGGTGAGAGTGTTGTGATCATTAATGATGAATCTGGAGATTTCCTTGATAAGATTTTCACCAAGGCCTTGTCAGGCCGTTCTTTATATAAAAATCGGGACGCTCTAAGATCAGATTACGTTCCTTCAAAACTACCTTTCCGTGAAAAACAAATAACATCAATAGGTGAGGCCTTAGCTCCTCTTCTCCATGGTTCAAAATGTTCTAACCTTCTTATTTATGGCAAAACAGGAACAGGTAAGACAGCTGTCACTAAATACGTTCTCATAAGATTGGAGGAGAAGGCCTCAAAACAGGGCCTGAAGGTAAAGTTTGCTTATTCTAACACGAGGATGGCTGGCACAGAGTATAGAATTCTTTCTGATGTTGCACAATCTCTCGGATTATCGATTCCCTTTACTGGCCTGGCCATAAGTGAAGTTTTTGGAAGGATAAAATCAACAATAAATTCATCGGAACTGAAAATAGTATTGGTAATGGATGAGATTGACTTTTTAGTAAGGAATTATGGTGATGATCTTCTCTATGAGCTTACTCGCGCCAATGAGCAACTTCCACAAGGCTATCTTTCTATTATTGGTATATCAAATGATCTAAAATTCAAAGAATTCCTTGATCCAAGAGTGTTAAGTAGTCTAAGTGAAGAAGAAATAGTCTTCCCACCCTACACAGCAGAGGAGTTAAGGGCAATATTATATGAGCGAGCTAAGATAGCCTTTTTTGAAGATTCCATAACAGAAGCGTCGATAAACCTATGTGCTGCCTTGGCTGGCTCTGAGCATGGCGATGCTAGAAGAGCTCTTGATCTGTTAAGAGTCTCTGGTGAAGTGGCAGAGAGAGAAGGGGCTACAAAAGTTGAGGAAAAACACGTAAGGATTGCCGTTCAGAAAATCGAGCAAGACCGCATGGTAGAAGCTTTAAGGTCTTTACCCCTCCACGCTAAACTTTTACTATGGAGTATAGTATCTCTAGGAGAGGCCAATTCTACTGGTGAAGTCTACGATCGCTACTCTAACATATGCCGAAAAAATGGTATAGAGTTATTAACTCAAAGGCGAGTCACCATGCTTCTTAGTGAACTCGACTTGCTAGGCCTAATAGCCACAAATCTGATAAGTAAAGGCCGTTACGGGAGAACTAAGAAGATCAGTCCATCAGTCCAGCTACAATTTGTGAGAGAAGTCTTCAAAGAAGACCCTGTCATAGGCTCGATCTTGTAATGATATATCATATACTAGTGAAGTTCCTTAAGGTGACTTCTAATGTTGCCAGATTTACTATCGGTACTATACCTGGAGTAGGGTTAAGGCCCATATTCAATTGATAACACGTCTGACCTTGCCAGGTTCCAGAGTTGATTAAAAGAGTGTTTCGATAAGTGTTAACATCAGTGGTATGTGTATGTCCTGCATGGAAAATATCTGGTATTCTTTCTATTACCAAATGGTCCTCTTTTTCTGGCGCTATGGGCGTCCTCCCTCCATATATCGGGGCCAGATGTCTAGCTTTGAGTAGTATTCTCATAGCTGATGTAGAGTTTGAGAAGGTAAGGCCAGGTGTCATGGCCACAACATCGTCTAGACTTCTACCATGGTAAACTAACACGTTTACACCGTGCAAATTCAAATAAACTGGATTGCCCAACATTTTCACATTCTCCATTGAGTAGAGCTGGTCGACATACTTTTTAGAGATGGCCGGTTGTGGCAACGCTTGTCTCACTGGGTCATGATTTCCAGGGATTATGAATATTTGTATATGTTTTGGTATCTTCTCTATTAAATTGGCCATCTTCTTACACTGCTCATAAATATTAATTTCTTCAAGCTCCTTGTCTTGATACGGATAAATGCCTATACCATCAACCAAATCGCCACCTATTATTATATACTTCAACCTTCTTACTATCAGATCATCACCCATCTTTCCATTAAGCCAGAGGAGGAACCTGTTGAAGACATCAAGAAGAAAGGTCTTGCTTCCAACATGTAAATCCGATGTGAAAACAGCGTAGACAACTTTCTTCGATGTATTAGGCAAACGGTCAGGGATATCTGGCGAGTAAACATCCTTGGCTATTGCCAAGCCTCTTTTACTGAACTGTAAGTCCAAAATTGCTAATTGATCGAGGCAGATTTCAGAAGCATTCTTTCTAGCAGGGTCTTCTAGGGCAACGGCTTTAATCTTGCCACTTTCATCATCAATGGTAAGCTCTACATAAGTCCTTTTGATCTTTTTATTCATGACAAGCCCAGCGATTTTCTGAGGACTATTAGAAGCCTCTTTCTTGAGATTTGATATCTGCCTTATTTGGTACGAGTCTGGCCTTTTCCCTACAATCTTCATCAATTTCTCGAAACGACTTCTAAAAAGGCTTTGGAAACCCCTTAATCCTTCAACCGGTGAGATATCACCGGTTGGATCTTTGACTATTTCGAACTCTGGCTCTATATACTCTGGAGCCATATGCCTTGCTTCAGCTTTAACATGTTCGATTTCTTTCAAATTAGGCGGTAGCATCTTTTCTATATCTTCTTTAACAATAATATTTTGTTGATCGCTACTACCAAGCTTTGATTGAACAACCTTTAAGACTAAGTCTACTACATCAATTTTTTCATCGATTTCTGAGAGAAAATCAAAGGCTTGAGGATGTAACTGGTACCCGCTAGCGAGCGCCTCTTTTATCGCTTTGGCTATTTTTGATGGCATCTAACGATAATCATCTTTCAAGGTTAAAAGGTATTGCCCTTTAAATTGTAAATCATTTAGGCGGTGGTGAAATCATTACGACGTTGTCTCCTCTGACTACTATAGTACCCAAAACATTCGCATTCCCTTCTTCTTGGATTTCTTCAGAGTTTTCCAGAAGCAAGTTCATATGTTGATCGAATCCTAAAAGGGTTCCTCGAATAACCTTTCCACCCTTCAGCTTTATCAACACTATCTTACCAAGGCTTTCATCGAGCACTTTAATAGCCATATCTACTGCCAAAGAACTCCGCCTCTAAACAATCTGGCTTAATCACACCATTATTTAAGCTATTCATTAAGTAAAAATTAGATAGGTATAAGTTGAATTCCGAGAGCTGAACCTATGTATAATATATATAGGGTCAGAAGTACGATTGACTCTTTCCATCCTAACCTTCTTATTGAAAGAAAATACCAAAAAAATACATTCGCTGTTAGGGACATGATAATCATATTGGTATAGAGTCTCATGTTAATAATCGGTTCAGAGAAGATAAAAACCAAGCCAAGTATGAACGTAATATTGAAAAAGCAACTGCCTATGGTATTCCCATAGGCTAACCCAGGTTGCCTTTTCGACATGGCTTTGAAGCTCACTGCCAACTCTGGAAGAGTAGTCCCTATGGCTACAATCGTGCCCCCAATAAGAATCTTTGAAGCACCAAAAGCCTCTGCGATGTTGGAAGAAGAGTTGACGATGAAATAAGCACATACTACAACGATGGTCACTCCAAGAATAAGCCTTAAAAATTCCTTACCAAACTTATGCTCTCTTGAAGGTTTTCCACCTAAATCTTTTATTGTGATCCTCGTCCTTGAAAGCTGTATATTATAAATTATGAAGATCGCTAACAGGATTATGCCAATAAAAGCACTTGCATATTCTCTATAGACAAGGTAAAGAGGAACGATCGAAGATATTAGGAGACCGAAGAAAAGGCTCTCAATTTCATGCTTTTCCAAATTTGGTAAGTCTTGGACGCAGTTAATGCCCTTAGCACAAAGATAGATAGTTGGTATTCCAATGATAAGGCAAATGTTTGCGATATTAGCGCCAAGAATATTTCCTATACTTATCCCAGGCTCGCCTTCTATACTTGCAATAAGCGCAACCGCCACTTCAGGAAGTGAAGTTGATGTAGCCAGTATTATGAAGCCTACAGTTGAAGTTGCTAGACCTGTTACTTCAGAGACTCCGATAGCACCGTTTATGGCTAAAAGACTTCCCCTGTCAAGAATAATGAATGCAACCAATAAAATGAGTAAATCAATCAGTAATTCATAATACGACATTATTCATTAATTAACATCTATCCAAAAATACTTTTTCTCTTGAGCAAAAAACTCATATCAACCCTCTCTGTTTAATTTAATGTGAAAATTTATACTCTGTCTAAAAAAGATACAAAGAACATTATTAACAAGATAACTAAAAGATGGCCTATGACTCCAGAATTCGACAAATCTGTCCAAGTTAAAGTTAGCGAGATAGATAAGTATGTCCGTCTCTTAACCTTCACAAACTTTGAGGTCATTGAGCTTGATGATCTATTGATACCTTTCTTAAAGAGCAGTGAAATTCTCGCAAAATTCCCATATGTCGAGGTGGATCAAGGTGCTGTACCTCATATTTGTAATGGATCAGATGTGATGCGCCCTGGCATCACTGGATGGGGGGCCTTTAAGAAAGGCGATTTAATAACCGTCAAGGAGAGCAATTATAAAAAGTTCATAGCTGTTGGCATAGCCCTTATCGACCAATCAGATATGGAAGATATGAAAAAAGGAGTCATGGTAAAAAACCTTCATTATATTGGGGACAAGTTCTGGCAAATATATAAACAGATTAAAGGTTGATTATGTGCTTGTCTATTAAGTTTAAAATCTAAACTAATAAATAATACTTCGTAAAAAGATAAATGGTTTGACTCAAAGTACCATAGAGGAGAAGACTAAAGAGACCGTCTATTTAAAAGCCCTTTCGCTAAAATCACTAGAAGAATTACCCAGTATAAAAGACGATGTAAACAAAAGAATGATAATTATATTGCGAATAACCCCTCTAGCACAGAAGGATGTGGAAGAACTTAAGAAGGCCGTTGAAGAGCTTTATCAATTCTCAGTCTCCATTGGAGGGGATATAGCGAGGTTAGGGGAGGAAAGGATAGTAATAACCCCCCCCGGCGTAAAAATATGGAGAAGTTCGTAATAACTCTCTATTAATAGAGCTTTATAGCTTCTTGAATTGATGGTTGAAGGGTTGGGATTTTAAAGATTCTTGAAATGACGTTTGCTATATTTTCTGTCTTCCTTTTCTCACCATGTCCAGCAATAACTCTTTGCAACTTTGGTCTAAGCTTACTCACAAATTTTATGATCTGATTGTAATCACTGTGACCACTAAAACCCTCAACCTTCTCAACTTGGCAATTAATATCAACTATCTTAATCTTACCATCATCGCTCATAATGCTCACTTGTTTTGTACCGTCTAGTATCCTTCTTCCTAAAGTTCCAGGAATTTGGTAGGAGACAAAAACTATCTTATTCTTCTCTAAAGGAGCAATTTCTTCAAAATATTCTAGCACTGGTCCACCCTCTAACATACCTGATGTTGCCATTATTATTGCAGGCCTTTCTTGCAACGCTTCTGCTCTGTTATTAGGGTGATCTATAGCAGTAAAATATTCTGTGAAGAAAGGATTGACATCATCTCCGATTATCTTTGCCCTAAGCTCATGAGATAAATACTCTGGGTAGGCTACATGTATTGCTGTAGCCTCTGATATCATACCTTCAACAAATATGGGCGCTTCAATAAGTTTACCTTGCCTCATATACTCATCTAATACTAGCATTATCTCTTGAGCCCTTCCTACAGCAGGCACAGGTATCAGAACCTTTCCCTCTCTTGACAGGGTTTCATTAATAGTATTAACAAAGCTCAGTTCAACCTCTTCTCTAGATGGCATTATATCCTCTTTAGCGCCGTAGGTGCTCTCTGTTATCAAAGTTTCAACTCTTGGATAGTCTTTGACAGCACTTTCCAATAACCTAGTTTTACCAAATTTATAGTCTCCTGTGTAAAGTATGTTATGATTTCCTTCGCCTATATGCAAATGCACCATAGAGGAGCCTAAGATATGGCCTGCGTTGTTGAGGACAAGCTTCATATCAGGCGAAATATCTGTAACAAGCCCATAAGTTAAGGTTATGCTATGCCTGATCACTTCACGAACATCTCTAAGATCATACAAAGCTTTAGCTCCTTCCATAGATGAAACTTTCACATAATCCATCTGCAGTAAAGTCATCAAAGGTAAAGTAGGCTCTGAACAGTATACAGGCCCGTCATAACCATATTTGTAAAGCACTGGGAGAAAGCCATGGTGGTCTAGATGAGCATGGCTTATTACAACACCATCTATATCCTCTAAATCTATGTCAGCCCAGTCGAGACGCGGGTAGGCATCCCAAGGATTCTTGGCACCAGGATTTATGCCACAATCAATCAGTATCTTACTCTCTTTCGTCTGCACAAGAATCGCTGATCTGCCTACTTCCCCAAAGGCGCCAAGTGTCAAAAGGCTGACTTCAACATCAGAGCTCAATCTTGATCTAAAAATTCTTTCTCCAGTTTCTTTGTAAAACTTCTCACGAGATTCTGGTGCAGTCTTTATGGCATGATATATGCTCTGAATACTTATTGATGGTATAGGAGGAGCTCTTTTTACCTTGACCTTCCAGCCTGTCTTATAAGTCAAATCTACTAGACTAAATCCTTTCTCAGTGGTCAATAACTGAGGCTTTTTTACTTCAATTACTAAGTCTCCTAAAGCATCATCAAAGAAAATGTTTTTGACTTCTGCTTCCTTTGGGAGATAATTCGTAACGATCTCTTTAGCCTCGCTCTCAGGCTTTCGGATCGACTTTTCAGTCCTTATTGTTACCCGTTTTTTTACTGCATTAACTAAGTCAGAAATTATATAATTGTTTGAGAGCAAGAACTCTGGTTTTTTAGTATAAAGGGCTATCCTTGGTCCTTCATACTCTATTCTAGTCACTTCAGCTTCAGCTGGGATACTCTGTAATATAGTACCCATTACCTCAAGGGTTGAATTCATATTCTGCTTTTGAGACATAACCTTAACCAAAAACCTTAGTGAGAAGTTTCTTCTTCTCTTCTTCAGAAAGTTCTTTATAACCCTCTTTATTAATGGTTACAACATCGAAGCTATCTCCACTCATGGCATCTCTCTTCATGGCTGAAGTTACAGCCTTAACAGCTATGAGCATTCCTTTCTCCAAAGTCAGACCATCCTTATACTCGCTTTCTAGTATACCATAAGCTATGGGGGAGCCACTTCCTGTAGAAACGTAATTTTCTTTGGTAAGAGAACCAAAAAGATCGATATTAAAAATGCTTGCACCTGTATCATCATAACCTCCTACCAAGACATCGGCTATGTAAGGGAATAACCTAGATGAAAAGAAAACATTGGAGGCTAGTCTAGCAGCCGATTTAACTGACATAGGTGCCTTCTTCTCCAACTTATATATACCAGCATAATACCTAAGAGTGTCTACTACGTTTTGAGCATCTGCAACAGTTCCAGATATAGTCATCCCTAAATGATCATCAATTTTATAGACCTTCTTTCCTTTTTTGTGTGCTATGAAACCTCCTGACATCGTAACTCTTGTGTCAGTAGCAAATACTACACCATCGGTGCACACTAGCCCCACAGTTGTAGTTCCCTGATATACCAATGACCTAACAGGTTTAGAATCCAACATATTCACCTTTTACTTGATTAAAGAACCTTAACTTCATAAATAATAAAGGAATCCCTTTAAATAAGTTTTCCTACAACCTTGAAGTGCTTTGAGCCGTCATTTAATGGAGTTGCCAAGAAGGATTTTAATCGGCTATGATGTGATAACAGAACTGGGAAGTTTCATAAAGGATTTGGGCTTTGGGCATAAAGTTCTGATAATATCTGGCATAAATGCAAAAAATTTAACCGAGAAGATTATAAATGAATCACTGTCATCCTATGGATTATCTTATTTTTGGCATACTATAGATTCTGCTACGATAGATTGTGTAAATCAAGTAGTAGATGTAGCTAAAAATCATCAATCAGAATTACTTATAGGTCTTGGTGGAGGAAAGTCTATAGACGTTGCAAAACTTAGCGCATATTATGCTAATCTAGCCTTCATCAGCGTTCCTACCAGCGCTTCACATGACGGTATATCGAGCCCTTTTGCTTCTATAAAAGGAATGAACAAACCCTTTTCTTTAATGGCTAAATCTCCTGTTGGTGTTCTTGCTGATATAGCACTTATAGCAAATGCGCCGAGAAGGCTTCTTGCAAGCGGTTGTGGCGATCTTATAGCTAAGATGACGGCTGTGAAGGACTGGGAGCTTGCCAGAGATGAGAAGGGTGAATACTTTGGGAATTATGCAGCAAGTCTAGCTCGCTTGAGTGCTAACTTAATCATAGAAGAATCTGAAAAGATAAGCAAAGGAGATAAGGATGGTGTGAGAGACGTAGTCGAAGCCTTGATAAGTGCAGGAGTTGCAGCTTGTATAGCAGGGAGTAGTCGGCCTTGTAGTGGTTCTGAGCACTTGTTCAGCCATGCCTTAGACATACTAGCTCCCAATATTGGTCTTCATGGTGAGAAATGTGGTATAGGAACGATAATAATGGCAAAACTTCATAATCTAGAATGGGAAAAGATCGCAACTTCATTAAAAAAAGTTCACGCACTAACCAACGCTTTTGAAATAGGAATCGACCCCGATCAGATCGTAGATGCCATTCTGTTAGCCCCTAAGATTAGACCCGAAAGATACACAATTCTTCATAAGCTTAAATTAGATCGTGAATCGGCCAAAAATCTTGCAAAGTCTGTTAATATCATCTAAAGATTTTGATTAAGCCTTTGCTTCTTCCTTAGTTGCTTTTTCCTGCTCTGGTTGCGCTGGGGTCGGTGCTGGCGCTGTAGGCTTCTTTCCTTCATATAATTCGATGAAATAGACTTTGTTTGCATCCTTGATAAACTTGAATATGTCATTTGAGATGGCTCTTTTTATTATCTGAAGGCCTTCTAAAAGGTAAAGATCAGCAGGCAGTTTGATCTTAACACTATCATCTTCCATAATAAGCTCTATCTTATCTTCTTCAACTGGGATTCTGCGCTTTACTAATGCAATTATCTTATCCTTGTCTGTTTCAACTTTTCTTATAATATCTACATCATATATCAGTGTCTTTCCAGCCAGCCTATGATTAAAATCGATCTGTGCTCTGCCTGATCCAACGAACCTTACTATGCCTATCTTATTCTCAACTTCGACTTCATCGCCAACACGAACTTCCGAAGCTTTTTCTCCAAACTTCCTTAATGGTATCATCTTCACCTTAGTAGGGTCTCTTTGACCAAAGCCCTTCTCAGGAGGTATTTCTACGCTGATTTTATCTCCAATGTTTGCCGATGCTAAAGCCTCATCTAAACCTTTCAGAACCCATCCCTCTCCTACAGCGATTAACTTTGGTTCATACTTTCTAGAAGGGTCATGAACTCCAAGCTTTTTTGCTTCATCCTCAACGGTCACTTCTATTACTTCATTCGTGTCCTTTACCTTGGCTATGTAGTTGACGTATACTAACGTGCCTGTCTCTATTGGCATATTAATAACCAAAATTGCTGAGAAGAGAAGAATAAAAATACTTTTTGCCTATTTTACCTCTCTACTGAAAACATTTCTTGCTGCTGATATACTATCATTAAACTTTGGTTCGAAGCCAAGATCACTTAATGCCATGTTTAGAGCACCTATAACTTGTAATACTTCAGCCTGAGTTATCAAACCCATCGATCCTATCCTAAATATGCTACCTTTGAGCTTGCCTTGCCCTCCAGCTATTACAACATTGTACTTATTTCTCAAAATCTCTCTAAATGAAGAATCGCTTATTTTAGGAGGATATTTTATCGCTATCACAGTATTTGATCTAAATTTTTCTTCAGCGAAAGGCACTAATCCCATGCTCTCTACAGCTCTGTAGATGGCTTCAGCACATATTCTATGCCTGTGGATAGAATTCTCAAGTCCTTCTTCTTTTATCATCTTTAACGCTTCATCAAGAGCAAAGTATAGTGGTATGGCTGGTGTGTATGGTGTTTGTCCTTCTTTTTCATACTTTCTATAAGCTTTTAAGTTGAAGTAAAATGTATTAGTCGACTTTTCTATTACAGACCAAGCCTTTTCACTAATCGATAGTAAAGAGAGTCCAGGTGGGCACATAAGGCATTTTTGGCTACCAGCAATGCAAATATCTATATGCCAGTCATCAACAGGTAAATAATCTCCAGCAAGAACTGATATGGCATCTACTACGAACAATAAATTATGCTCATCACAAAATTCGCCTATCTCCTTTAAGCAATTTACCTTTGTTCCTGTTGAAGTTTCATTGTAAACAAGTGCTATAGCTTTTATATCTTTATCTCTCTTTACAGCTTCCTCTATCATATCCATGGTAACTCCTTTTCCCCATTCTACAGAGATTTCTACAGGCTTTCCACCCATTGCCACGATGTTATCTCTTAACCTTTCACCAAAGAAGCCGAAGTTAGGTACTAGTATCTTGTTCGCGCCTTGCACTATATTACTCACTGCACACTCTACTCCTCCAGTACCAGAAGCTGTTAGGATCATTACATCGCCCTTTGTCTGAAAGACGTATTTCGCATTCTCCAAAATTTTTGCATAAAGCTCTTTGAACTCAGGCCCTCTATGATTTATTATGGGCCTGAGCATAGCCCTCATAACCCTTGCAGGGACATTAGTAGGGCCTGGTACCATTATCAGTTGCCTCGGTTCCATTACTTTTTACCATCCTTGAATTTGAAGAAATGATTAACCATCTTTATTTAAGTTTTGATCATCCAAAGAATTATATCCTCTACATCTTAGATGTAAAAGGGGAGAATGGTCAAGAGAGGTCTGTTCATAGGAAGATTTCAGCCCTTTCATAAAGGCCATCTGAAAGTAGTAAAGGATTTGCTGGATAGAGTTGAAGAATTAGTAATAATAGTAGGAAGTTCACAGCATAGCCATACTAAAGACAACCCTTTCACTACTGGGGAGAGAATAACTATGATAAGATTGGCTCTTGATGAAGAAGGAATAAACCCTTCTCGTTATTTGATAATACCCGTTCCAGACGTTGAGATGCACTCAACATGGGTTTCTCATGTAATATCTTACTCTCCAAAGTTTGATGTAATCTTCTCGAATGAACCTTTAACTCAAAGACTCTTCATAGAAGCAGGCTTTAAAGTTGAGTCTATACCCTTCTACAACAGAGAAAAATTATCTGCCACAGAGATAAGGAGGAGGATTTTATCTAATGAGGATTGGGAGGAATTAGTTCCAAAAAGTGTAACAAAATTCATAAAGCAGATAGACGGTGTTAATAGAATCATCGATCTATTGAAAAACGACAACCCTACACTGCATAGCAATAAGACTAATTAATTCATCTTTAGAATTCTATTATTGTCATTATGAAATATCTTGGAATAGACCTTGCTGGAGTTGAAACTAGAGAAAGCGGTATCTGTTTACTTGATGAGGATTTAAGGGCTAAGGCCTTGACTTTAAAAGGTGATGATGAAATAATAGATTACATCATCAAAACAAGACCAGATATAGTAGCAATAGACGCTCCATTAAGTCTTCCTTTTGGTAGATGCTGTCTGAAGGATACATGCTCATGCAAAAATAAAGGTCATCTAAGGCAGTGTGATAGAGAGCTTTTGAAGATGAAGATAAAATTCTTCCCAATAACATTAGGACCTATGAGAAAACTGACTGAGAGAGGTATAAAACTCAAAAAGATAATTGAGGGAAAAGGCTTCAAAGTCATCGAAGTTTATCCAGGAGGCGCTCAAGATATACTCGAAATACCAAGAAAGCAGAAGGGAATAGATGAATTAAAAAATGGCTTGATGAAGATTGGAATAAAAGGAATATATAAAGTTACTAGCCATGATGAATTAGATGCAATAACATCAGCATTAGTTGGAAAGATGTATATCGAAGGCAATTATTTGGTATTAGGTAATTCTGAAGAGGGATTGATAATAATGCCTAAAAAATTTCATAAATAATTTAGAAGGTGAATTTTATCCTTGGATGAGAAGATAGTCATAGATGGTAGCTACGGAGAAGGAGGAGGTCAGATTCTAAGGACTAGTGTTGCTTTATCCGCAGTCACGAGAATACCTATAGAAATAGTGAAGATAAGAGCCAAGAGAGATAATCCTGGGTTAAGACCTCAGCATATAGGAGCTATAAAGGCTGTAGCTTCTTTATGCAATGCTAGTGTGGATAACTTAAGAATAGGTTCTGATAGAATAGTCTTTATTCCTGGCAAGATGAGTTCAGCCTTTTTAAGATTAGACATTGGTTCTGCTGGTAGCATTACTTTATTACTTCAAGCAGTTATACCATCTGTTAGTCTAAGCAGAGTTGAATCAGAGCTTGAGATAATAGGTGGAACTGATGTAAAATGGAGTCCTACTATGAATTATTTTACTAAAGTTGTTTTGCCAGCCCATAGACTATTGGGTATAGAAGCTGAGCTTGAAGTGAAGAGGAGAGGTTACTATCCATTAGGAGGTGGGATAGTTAAAGTTAGGATAAAGCCAGCAAAGGAGTTAAGACCCTTAAACATTATCTCATCAGAAAATCCTTCACCATCAATCATAAGTATATGCTCCAAATTGCCAAGAAGTGTTGCTGAGAGGCAGTTAAAATCTGCCAGAGATTACCTTTCAAATCAAGGAGTAAATTTGAAAGATTTTGAAGTAAATGTTGAAGATTCTATAAGCCCAGGATCATCTATTCTTATCTATTCTGTGGGCGAGCAAGGTCCATTCATAGGTGGGGATGCTATAGGTGAAAAAGGCAAGCCAGCGGAAGATGTCGGGAGAGAAGCGGCTAAGCTCTTCTCTGAAGAATATCTTTCCAATGCACCTATAGATAGACATGTAGGGGATATGCTTGTAACCTTCTTGCCTTTTGCAAAAAGAGAATCAAAGTTTAAAGTGTCAAGAGTAACTCAGCATCTAAGCACGAATCTATACATAGCAAGCATATTCACTAGGTGTCAGTATAATATTGATGAGATGCCAGACGGTACAGCCTTAGTAAGCATTAAACCTATAAATACAAATATATAAGATAAATTATTAGAAAAGTGATAACTTTGATACCTGAGCAATTTATACCTGGCGCTACAGCAGTAGGAATTGCCTTCAAAGACGGTGTCATCTTAGGGGCAGAGAAAAGAGTTTCTTACGGCACTTACGTAGTCAGCAGGTCTGGCAGGAAAATTTTCAAGATAAGTGATAGAGTAGGGGCTGCTTGTGCAGGTATGGTAGCAGATATGCAAATCCTAGTTAGAGAGATGCAATCTCTTGTAAAGATAAGAGAGTTAGAGTTAAGAAGGCCAATGCCTCCAAACTCGGTAGCAAAACTGATGTCAATCCTCCTATTCGAGAGAAGGTTCTTTCCACTAATTACTCAAGTGATAATAGGTGGAGTCGATGATAAGCCATCAGTCTATGTTCTTGATCCATTAGGCTCAGTAATTCCTGATGAATATTCATGTGTAGGCTCTGGCACAGAGATAGCCATAGGCGTTGTTGAAGCAAATTACTCTCCTAACATGGATGAAAAATCGGCAAAAGAGCTACTGATAAAGTCCATAAGATCAGCCATACAGAGAGATGCAGCCAGCGGAGATGGCGTAGATATTTTAACAATAACAAAAGATAGTTCGAAAGAAGAATCAATAACCTTTTAGCACTAAATTCATCTATAAGGCATCCAGTTGTACTTTCTTATCCTAGTATCCTCACCAAATCCACAATGAGAGCATCTTTTCTTTCTTACATGATAAGATTGCCTTCCACATCTTCTGCACTTTATATGAGTCTTTCCTTTGCTATGTTTACCAAAAGAAGTAGTACCCTTGACCATTTAAACTCTTTATCTTATCCACTTTAATATGAATTTATACATATCGATGAACCATATTTTTGATAAGAAAATGGAAGATAGATTCATTGAAGTTCAATTTGGTAGAGTAAAGAAAACTTACAAAATCATCGAAGACCCTCTTCCACACATTCTCATACCCTGCTCGAAGAAGATAGTTCATGGCTGGTCTACTGGATACTTTTCTAATTTAGGTCGTAGAGAATGCTCTTCTGAGAGAATTCTTCTCAATCCCTATAATGGTTGCTCGATCGATTGCCCTATGTGCTATTCTAGAGCCCTTAGAGGCTACTTTAAACTTTGGGATGACAAAAGAATAATCACTGTATTCAAAGACTTTGACATAAAAGTTGCAGAAGAGATAAATCAACTATATGTGGCATCATGTGGCTACCTTAGCCCTACCATCGATCCATTCCAAAAGCCTATTGAAGATAAGTATCATCTATCCGAGAAGACAGCTTATGAATTCCTTAAACTCAATTTACCCATAGTCTTCATTACGAAGCAAGGAGACAATGTACCAACAAAGCTCTTGGATGAGATGGCAGAGCATCCTCATTCGTTCTGTGAATTTACCATATTGAGCTGTGATGATGAAATTCGCAAAATCTTCTCCCCTAGAGGTGCGAAGGTTGAGCAACAATTTAACGCTGTGAGAAAAGCTACAGATAGGGGCTTATACACTGTAGTTCGCATGGACCCTTTATTCCCTAGCATAACAGATAATGAAAATTCCATAAAAGATTTAGTCATGAGAGCGAAGCAAGAGGGCGCCAAGCATATAATTTTCAGTCTTTGTGACATAGATTCGGAGCACTTATCAAAAATTTTCAATATCATAAGAGAATTCTTTCCAGATGCTTATCCAGTATGGAAGAAAATTTATGTTGAGAAGATTGGTAGAGATTACAACGCCTCGATAGATTATAGGAGAAAAATCTTCAAAATTTGTCGCAATATTTGTGATGAGATAGGAGTAACTATGGCTCTATGCATGGAGTTTGAAAGGATAATCAACAAGAAAATAATGTTCAAAGGACTTAACGATGAATTTATGACTAGCAAGGTTTGTGAAGGCAAGACAGTGCCCTTATACCAGAGATGGAAACTTAATGAGCAATTCAAACCTATAATGAATTGTGATGGTAACTGTTTAGCCTATGCGAAAGGAAGAGGATCATGTAATTTAACTTGTAATTTTCCAAAAATAGGTAGAGCTCAGTCTCTTAAACTTGAGGATTATAAATCGCTTAGACCCTCTCAATTGACTTTGACAGGTATATGATAGTGTTGAAGTAAAGTATGCTAAGCAAAGAGACGTCTTCTTTTAGCTATTATTATACTAATAGTTACAGATGCTATTAGGGCTAGAAGGGTAAGGCTTGTTAGAGAACCTATATTCATCTCATTAATTGGGATCAAAGTCCCACCAATTTGAGGTAGCGCATTCCCAAAATCATTGTGTAATGATTCACGAGGTCCATCTTCACTAGCCACTAATTTTATAGGTCCTATTATGGTAGGAGTAGTTGCAATCCATCCTTCTGGTAGAGTCTCCTTAATGTAGAATATGTAAGTTCCATTCTCATATAATCCTCTTTTAGGATCGACATTTTCAAGATTAAAGCAATATGAACCTTGAAGTTCATTCTCTCCCGAATACAATGGATTAGTTTCAGGAGATGGATATTTGAACATATTCGGATAGTATTCTTCGGCTGGTGTCATCATATCAGCTCCTAACAAAATTATTTCTACACCATCTATTCCTGGTTCGCCTTCATCACGTATACCATTTCTGTTGAGATCGTTGAATTTCTCTCCACAAATATGGAATGAAAATATTTCTGCTGGTGGATTTTCATCTGACTTTTGATGCACCATCTTGTTCGCTTTAGAGAATGCTCTTATCGTTTGCACTCTTGTCCAAGAATGCTGATTGAAAGAATGCCCTGTCCCAATATCTTCATCATAAGGATCATAGCTATTGTGTAATGGCCACCAATATTTTGTTTGATCAGGTCCAGGAGCCTTTGAATAGTATAAATTCATCCTTTGATCTTCTGGAATATTTCTTATATCTGTTATTGGCGTGCTTGTTGAATATTCAGTAGCTCTAAAGAAGAACCATATCCTGCTATCCCCAACTAAACCATTACATTTTATTGTGATAGTTAGATTAACATATTCTTGAGGCCTAAGAACTTTAAGACCATTATTGAATTGGCTACTATCAGTATATACAGTCAATTCTTCAATTTTCCATTTGTATATATCAACTTTCTCGCTTGTGGAGTAAGGCGAATAATAATCACTCTCTTTTGAACCTGTAACAGTGCCTGATGTTCTTGGATTATTATCGGGCTCATATATTACCCAATTTGCATTTAAGTTTATTGAGACATGGCTTGGATTCAAGTTTGCTGCAGCCAAAGTTATGTTTTGAATGGTAGAGGCTACATCACTTAATACACTATTAGCACTATTCTTGAAGGTGATAACTACAGTTCCTTGCTTATTAAGAAGCAAGACATTATCCTCTTCATCCGTACCATCCTCAAAATAGATTTCACTACTAGGGGCTGCGTATGCAATTAAAGGTATGAATAATGGTATAGACAAAATCATAAATAATAACAGAAAAGCGGTAATTCTTTTCTTCAATTTAACCTTTCAAAACATGCATGAATTTAATATTTAAGCTTTACTATTTTAAGCTGTAGTGTATATCAGTTCAAGGCCATGGCTGCTTGTATCCCAGCAAAAGTATCTCCTAATCCAGTAAGTATCTTTGGCTCCTCATTTAGAAAGGTAGGAATCAAGCATAAGTTATATCCATCCACTCTCTTTTTAATTGGCTCAACATTAGACCTTGGTAATGACCTTGCTCTATTCAAATTATCTTTTATGCTCCCAAGAGTTAATGCTGTAGCAGCTATACATCCCATTTCTAAAGCCTCTAACTCTCTCTTTACATCATATTTGGAAATTGAAAAGGCAAAATCTGCAGAATGCACACAAATTCTTTTCAATCTATAAATTCTAATTCCTTCTATAGTAGCATCTATCAAATCCTTTAAATTCATAGATTCAGCCCCAAAATAGGTAAAGCATTCATCTTCATTCATTCCCCACGATTCACAGCAGTTATTATCTGAAAACTTCTTCATGGCGTATCTTACAGAATCCTCATTACCTCTACCTAACTCAAAGTGAACCTTAGGTCTTCTAGGATTGTTAAGATATTCAATGATCTCATCAGTTTTACTCTTATAATCTGGCAATAGTAAGTGGGCATAACCTATCATCAATACATCTGTAAAATTAGAGTCTGAAGCTCTTTTTAAGAAATCATAATCGAAAATACCCATGGATGACATCAAATCCCAAGAGAATATCTGCCTTCCAGTATTCATGATCCCTTTTCTCAAATCTCTTTTGAACTCAAAGATTAAATGGTCATACTCTGGATCGTTCTCTCTTATGGCTTCCTTTGGAGATTTAATACTTCCTTTACATGCTACTTTAAATTTAGGCGATGCTAACATTATACTGCTTGGCCTACAAGGATAAGACACCAACGGTTCAAGTCCTAATTCATACAAAGCCCTTCCCATATGAAAGCCATTACCACCCAAAGCCCTTCTTATAATTTTGAAGATAGAATTTAGCTTTGAATAAATCCTGTCTGAAATAAGAAATTCTTTTCCACCTTCGCTTAGCGCTTTATCTAATATGTATGATACTTCCTTTACGTTTTCAAGGACTATTCCTTTGGGTCTCACTTTGTCAGTTTTCCTTAACCATTCTAAGACTTTATCATCAACATCGATAAAAGAGTCCCAGTTAGAGTACAATCCAGTTGCAAAATTCTTTTTTAACATCTTCGCTCTTTCGCTCTTAAAATATCTCAATCAATCCTCAAGCTTTATACTCTCTTCGAAAGCCTTTCTTCTCAAATCCTCAAAATCTATTGATTCTCCTCCTACGACTTTCAGGCTAGGCTTGATTTTATCATCAATCTGTATTATGTTGTAACTGTTTGCAAAGAAGCCCCTCGTCCTTTCCGATGATAAAGTTCCTGCATGAACCGCTAACAGTCCTTCAAATCTCCAAATCCAAGGTCGATGCCTATGACCACTTAAAACCAAGTCAACATCAGAATAGACAAGAGTCCTTAAAGCGTCTCCTGCATCGAGAACAGTAATTATGTCTGTCCCTGTATCTGGCACAGGTATTACATGATGGTGCATGGCTACTATCTTCTTTTTACTCTTATACTTTGAAAGGGTTCTTTGAAGCCAAACGAGTTGCCTATGGCCTATCTCGCCTTCGTCACGATCAGGGCGTGCAGTGCTTATCGTTACTATAACTAGATCATCAAATTCTATGACTCTTTTAGACTCGAAAAATCTTTTAAAGAGAAGGTAGCCTGTCGATTTGTAGTCATGATTCCCGCTACAGTAGACCTTAATCTCGCATTCAAATCTGTCAAGGTTTCTTCTTGCATCTTCATATTCTGAAATAATTCCGTTCTCTGTAAGGTCTCCTGTTACGATTAAAACATCTGGCTTTATGCTGTTTATCTCCTCAACAGCTTTATCGAATTTAGATTTCTGAAACTGTGGACCACAATGTATATCAGAAATTTGGACTAAACGCATCTTTAATCATAAAACATTAAGAAATGAGCCTTAATACCTTTATCATTAAAAATATAATCGATATTTCTATTTCGACTTTTAGAATTAAAATTTATTTTCTCTTAAATCAATGTGAGATTTCGACAATAATTTACTAGTAAATTCACGGCCGAATAGAATTGGGTTCAAGTCCGATGTGATTAAATATAAGTGCGTTTAGGACCATTCCTCGATAGTCAAAGTTGTATTTACTTCACGCGTTACCTGAAGCCTTAAAAACCACCTGAATATATACCTTCAAGAGCATCGCTAGTAAGATTCCTTAATTTACTAATTTTTTCACTCCCCAGTAGAAGTGCAGGATGAAGCTGGCGAGGTCTATAATTATCTAGAAAGACACTATTATTTATAGTAAAACCTCTCATCAGATTCTTACGTCTTTAACTGTATATGTTATGTATGTAGCGTGTTTAACACTCACCTTATCTATCTCTTCGATCACTCGTTGGACCATTCTGCCAACGACGAGCACAAACACGTTCAAACCTCTTAAAGCAGCTAGAGCAGCTGCCCTGGTAATACCGAATTCAAGGTCGGCCTTAAGCCCTAACTTATTCAGAACAGCTCTCCCTACAGCTCCCATAACGCCAATTCTATCTGGTTCAAATTCCTCAAATATCTTGTGAACCTTAGCTAAGTCAACAGCTCTTGAACCTCCTTCCTTTATGCTAGGTAGCTTAACAAGCAAGATCTTTCCTTGCCTTAATTTCACTCTACCTCTTAAGTCTCTTAAGCCTACATCTTCTCCTGGGCTGGCATCCATAGTAGCGCTTCCAAACGCTTCAGCATCGGGATAGTTCGGGGCTACAGCGTATAAAACACCATCTCTCATAATTAATCCTACATCATCCCCTGCCTTTATCGGCTGCATTGCTATAGCCGGCCAAACACGTTCGATCTTCAGATCGTTTACAATCCTGGAGATATACTCTTCCAAATTCTTCGTATCTTCACGTAATTTCTCGACAGCTTTAGGGGTCAGTCTATAATTTGCTCTCTCCGACCCAACCTCAATAAATCCTTCCTTTATCAATTTCTTAAAGTATTTTGAGACAGCTTGTATAGTAATCCCGAGCGCATCGCTTATATCCTTCTGCTTTATATGTGGTTGATTTCTCATCATCTCTAAAAGGATCTGGAACTTATTGAATTCGCCCCTATCTCTTAAGATACCTGTTTGATCTATCTTATGTGATTTATTCAACCTAAATTCAACTTTAATTAAGCGAAGATTTATAACTTTTGGTTGGTTAATCCAACCGGTGAATTAAATGCATATTATGGAAGGTTTTCTACCTCATCCGTGGTGGGAGATATGGTATGTAATTTCGATGGGGATCGTGGCTTACGGTGTCTATCGGCTTTCTAGGGTCACAAAGAAGCTTCCTGAGGCTAAGCCGCTTCTTGCTTTGATGGGTGCATTCATCTTTGTGCTTTCAGCTCTAAAGCTTCCTTCAGTAACTGGTAGCTGTTCACATCCGACTGGCTCGGGTTTGGCTGCTGTAATATTTGGGCCTGCGATCGCTTCAGTTCTCTCGATGATCGCCTTGCTGTTCCAGGCTTTGCTGTTGGCGCATGGAGGTCTGACTACCCTTGGTGCAAACACCTTTTCGATGGGAATAGTCGGGCCAGTTGTGGCTTACTTGATATGGGTTGTATGTAGGAAGGCGAGACTACCAACTTCAGCTGGAATCTTCCTTGCTGCCACTTTGGGAGACTTGTTTACTTATGTTACTACATCGGCCCAGCTTGCTCTCGTTTTTCCAACAGCAGCAGGCTTCTTTGATGCTTTTTTGAAGTTCGGAGCCATCTTTGCGATTACGCAAATTCCTTTAGCCATCGGTGAAGGTATTCTTGCAATTTTCCTCTTTGACTTCTTGGCCAAGTACAAAGGTCAACTTCTCGCTGCGATAAAGGTGATTAGCTTGCCTATCACTGCACATGAGCAGGAAGGTAAGGAATAGTGAAGACCAAGCATATCATTTTAATTGTAGTGATGGTAGCTCTCTTTATTGTGCCTTTTATTATTTCCCCATCAGCAGAATACGGCGGTGCAGATAGTGCTGTAGAAGAGTTAATCTCGAACCAAGGTTATGAGCCTTGGTTCAGCCCGATTTGGGAGCCGCCTAGCAGTGAAATAGAAAGCCTGCTGTTCGCACTTCAAGCTTCTATAGGAGCCATTATCATAGGATACTTTGTCGGATTCGAGAAGGGAAAAAGAGCAAAGAAATAGAGCGCACATAAATTTGACCATTAGAAGAAAGGGAAAGCGAGATGAGCTTCGGTAATCTATGTGCACAAATTGACAGATGCGCCTATACAAATGCTTTAGCAAAGAGCAGCCCAGCAACAAAGGTTTTCTTTGCACTCTCAGCACTCATATTAAGCGTCTCGTCACCGTCACCATTAGTGCCAATAATCGTATTCTTAACGACTACCACTTTGCTGTTGCGCTTTGCCAAGATACCAGCTCACTTCTATTCGAGCTTGCTGGTGTACCCCACTATAATAGTTGCCATAAGTTGCTTCATTATCGCCTTGTTCTTCGGCTATGGAGAGCCTCTCACAGAGATCGTTTTACCATGGTTCAGATGGACTGTTTTCAAAAGCGGTGTTATGATGGGTGTTACTACATTTTTCAGAGTGGAGGGGGCTCTTTCTTGCCTGTATTTCCTTGTGTTAACAACCTCAATGGGTGATATTTTCATCATTCTTCGACGGGCACATATACCAAAGATTCTGATTGAGATGTCTTTGCTGATCTATCGGTACATGTTTGTCTTCATGGAGGTTGCAGCACAGATGTACACTGCTCAGAAGCTTCGACTTGGGCATTCAAGCTGGCAGAAGAGAATCCGATCTACGGCGTTGCTTGCAGGAAATCTCTTCATCAGAACCTTAGAACAAGGAGAACGCACTTTCATAGCTATGAATGCTAGGGGATATGATGGTAATATTCGAAATCTGGACGACCTCCCCCGACCTAGAAGAGTCTCTCTCATGGGGATCGTTTTTTTCGATGTTATCCTTGTATTCGTAACCCTCTCAACGATCAATCTATGGTGATTAGAATGCTATTTAGATTAGAGAATGTGTCATATCGCTACTCGGACGGGACTCTTGCATTAGACGGGATATCGTTAAGTCTTGCAAAGGGGGAAAGAATGATCCTATTGGGCACTAACGGTTCTGGGAAGACGACGCTTCTCCTTCACTTGAACGGAATCTTGAAACCGACTTCTGGCAAGGTCTACTTTGAAGATAAACCCTTGGAATATACATCCAAGTCTTTGCTTGATCTTAGAAGACGAGTGGGATTTGTCTTCCAAGATCCGAACGATCAACTTTTCGCGCCTACTGTAAAACAGGATGTTGCCTTTGGGCCCTTAAATCTTGGTCAACCAATAGATAAAGTCAAAAAATCTGTCAACGAAGCTCTTAAGATTGTTGGTATGAGTGAGTATGCTGATAAGCCTCCACATTTTTTAAGTCTGGGTCAGAAGAAGCGCGTCGCACTGGCAGGAGTACTTGCGATGCGCCCTGAGGTTCTTGTGATGGATGAGCCTACATCGAATTTGGATCCCAGAGCCGCTAGCAAGATACTGCACCTACTTCTCCAGCTGAATCAAGAGTTTGGGCTTACTTTAATATTGGCCACTCATGACGTAGATATGGTCCCCTTATTTGCTACCAAACTTCATATCATGAGTAAAGGAAAGATTGTATTGGAAGGCTCGCCTGAGGAGATTTTCTCAAATACAGAATTGATCAGAAGCATTGACTTACGCTCTCCTAGAATAACTCACCTTTTTGAGATTCTAAGAAGGAAGAACCATCTTCTCATAAACAAACGGCTTCCTCTCACAATTGGTGAAGCTAGAAGAGAGATATTGGAGCTTATAAACTTTGGAGATATAATTAAGTTAAAACGAACAACAAAGGAAGGTAATTATGCATGAGCTCTTTTGATCTCGCTCTAGTAGGAGTGATTACTATGGGCTTATTGCATGGATTAGAGCCTGGGCATGGTTGGCCTGTAGCTCTTCTTTACTCTGCAAGGACGGTTAGACCAACATTCTACGCTTTCGTCAGTTCAGGGATGATCTCATTTTTCCACTTCATATCATCTATGGCTGTTGTAGGGGCATATCTTTTGGTGAGCAATCTGGTAAATTTCATGAACTCAATTCTCAAATATATTGCCTTTATAGCGTTGGTATTACTGGCTTTTAGGCTTCTGATGGAGAAGGTTAAAGATGAGTCCGAAGCTCAACATGGACACTTTCATGATAATACCAAAGATATTGAGCACGAGCATGAACATAAGCATCCTGGGATTGGCTATCATACCCATATACACTATCATGCAAAGCGCATTATTCTCAGCTTATGGGGAATAGCAAGTTTCGCCTTCTTTCTTGGCTTTGCTCATGAGGAAGAATTCGCCCTTCTTGCCTTGGCGATCGGTGGAATTGACCCGTTTTTCTTGATAATAGCCTATGCATCATCGGTTACTGCAAGCCTTGTAGGGATTACTATCATCGGAATAAAAATGTATGAAAAAGTTAGAGCAAAAGTTAGCAGATATGAGAAATACATACCGAAGATCAGCGGTTTAGTCCTTCTTATAATGGCTATTGGACTAATCATAGGGTTGCCTTGAGGTAATTACATATCATTTCCAAACTAAATTTACCTAAAAATCATAACCTCTTGATGTGACCATCCTTTGATTAATGATGCGAGTTGTTGAATTTCCTACAATGATCGTAGTAACCATGTCTACCTCATGATCTAGCAGTTCCTTAAGCGTGGTAATTATAGTCTCCTCTCCCTCTCTTCCTGCCCGTCTTACTATGCCTACAGGAGTGTTTGGGCTTCTATATTCAAGCAATATTTCGTGAGCTTTAGCTAATGGCTCTCTTCGCCCTTGACTTTGAGGGTTATATAGAACGATTACAAAGTCAGCTTCAGCAGCAGCTCTTAATCTTTTCTCGATTAGGTTCCAAGGTATTAAAATGTCGCTAAGGCTTATTACGACAAAATCTCCCATTAGAGGAGCGCCGAGTGTTGCAGCTGTAGCAGTAGCTGCTGTTACACCTGGAACTATTTCTATTTGAATATTCGCTTTTTCACGCTCAGCAACTTCTAACACTAAACCAGCCATGCCGTAGATCCCAGGATCCCCGCCACTAATAACAGCAACTCTCTTATTCTCCAAAGCTTTCATTATAGCCATCTTAGCCCTCTCGATTTCTTGCCTCATCTCACTAGCAATGACTTCAACATTACGTTTAATGATGGACTGGATTAGCTTTACATAAGTTTCATATCCTATGATAACTTCTGCAGTTTCTATCTCTTGCTTGGCTTTAGGCGTTATATGCTCGAGGGCGCCGGGTCCGATACCGACTACAGCTATTCGCCCTCTGCAATAGCTACTGCCAAGCCTTTTACTTTGGTCTTCTTGAGGATCAGCTTTGCTTTTTCCCCTGCAACCATTAAAGCTACTCTTTCGCATACTCCTCCAACCCCAATCTTCTGCTCAACAACTTTTGAGTCAGGAGAGAGATCTTCATGTTTGAAAGAGCGAAGGGCATCAATGCTGATGAAATCAAGGTTTAACCCTAATCTTTTGGCTGCGTTTATTATGCTTAAAGAATCTTTCTTAACTTCAATTGTAGCTAAGCAGTCCACCCGCTCTAATGGTATGTTTGCTTGCGTTAGAGCAAAATTCACTGCTTCCATCACTTCGTTTTCACTTACATCTTTTCTTGAACCTATGCCGATAGCTATCTTCCTAGGTTTTAGGATTGTAACTGGTTTCTTCGACTCACCCTGTAGCATCTCTTCTTTTGTGATTATTATACCTGCATCGAAGTCGTTTACTATCTCTATTGCTCTTTCAGCTCTTTCTGTCACCTTGATTTCAAAATCCCAAATTTTATTTATTGAAACTTTAATATCTCCTGTCAAAACCATGACTAACCTTTCTCCATTTACTATTGCAGAGTTTACAGCGGCAAGGCTTTCAGGATTCTTTATATCACAATGTAAAATCCTAGCTAATTCGTCAACGCTCTTCTTCCCTATTACATCAGAGGCTGTAGTAATGACAGGTATAGCCCCTATTCCATAAGCTATTAACCTTGTCAGCTCGTTAGCTCCTCCATAGTGACCTGATAGCAGGCTAATGACAAATCGTCCAAAGTCATCAACACCTACGATAGCAGGATCACTTATCTTGCTCTTCATGTAAGGAGCTATAGTTCTGACAATAATTCCAGTAGCCATAACAGCCACTATAGCATCTACCTTGTCAGATATCTCTCCGACAAATTCCCTTAACTTCTTGTCTAACGGGATAATTCCTTTCTGAGTATACTTTCTAGGCGCAAATACAGTACACTTTAATTCCGTCTTGCCTAATACATCCTTAATCTTGACTGCGGTTTTAACTCCTTGCCTAGTGAGGGCAAGAACAGCTATATCCCTATGGGACAACATCATTATCGCCTTTACGATAGCCATGAGTAAATGAAGGATCATAAAGCTTTGAATAATCGTAAGCTTTAGGATTCAGAACTTCTCCTACTATGATCAAAGCCGTCTCCTTAATTCCTGCCTCCTTAACCTTTCCAACTATATCATTCAATGTACCCTTGATGATCTTCTCCTCCCGCCATGAAGCCCTATATACTACCGCTATGGGTGTATCTTCTGGGTAGCCTCCTTGCTCGATCTCTTTTATGACTGAATCTATATGCTGAACACCTAAGAAGACAGCCATAGTTGTTTTATGCTTTGCTAATTCTTTGATGCTTTCAGATTCTGGTACAGGGGTCCTACCTTTAGGTCTAGTTATTATCACAGTCTGAGAAATGTTAGGTAATGTTAATTCTCTCTTTAAGCCTGCTGCGGCAGCAAACAGGGAACTCACCCCAGGTATTATATCATACCCTACTCCCTCTTTTGCAAGAAAGTCCAATTGCTCTTGCAAAGCGCCATAAATACTCGGATCACCATCATGTACTCTTGCAACAAGCTTGCCTTCTTTCACGGCTTTAACCATTATTTTTAAGATCTCTTCCCGATTCATAGTAGCGCTGTCATAAAGCTCAGCATCTGGCTTAGTGAACTTGAGTATTTCCGGATTTAAGAGCGAACCAGTATAAATGACTAAATCTGCTTTTTCGAGGAACTTCTTTCCTTTAAGTGTCATGAGCTCAGGATCACCTGGGCCAGCACCGATGAAGATAACTTTACTCATATTATACTCGACCCTATTTTCTATTACTTTGAAGTTCGCTCCTTTTTATTATTACCATTGAAAAATAATCTTCATAAATATTCCAGCTTTGCACATCGACAAGCTTTCCAATCATTACTTTTTCTTCGGGCATCGTACATCTTTTGGCTAAGATAGTAGTAGAGTTCTTTGTGAATCCAGCTCTCTCTAAAATTGGAGCCAGATCTTTTAGGCGCTGAGCACCTCTCATGAAAACAAAGTTATCTATGTATTTAGCCATCTCTTCGATCTGTTTTGAATCGATATCAGAGGGGATGATTGCAACTGCTTCGTCCCTCTCAGCAAGGGGTATCTTGGAACTTGCAGCACAAGCAGTCAACGATGTGATGCCAGGTATTATTTCAAGTTTGACCTCAGGGTACCTTTCCTTCATACTTTGGTAAAGGTAAATAAATGTGCTGTAGAACATAGGGTCACCTAACGTGATGAAAGCGATTGTATTGCCGTTTTTAACCTTCTCGGCTATAATATTAGCGTTTCTAGCCCACGATCTTTTAAGTTCAGATTCGTCCTTTATCATTGGGAAAACTAATTCAATTACTTCAGGCGATCTTTTCCTCTCATCTAAGATATGCTTGACTATGGCAAGTGCCATGCTAGGCTTTTCTGCGTGAGCCTTTGGGACGCATATCACATCTGCCGTCTTTAGCGCTTTTACAGCCTTGATAGTAATGAGCTCAGGATCGCCGGGGCCTATACCAATTCCTATGACTCTGCCTGCCGTGCTTTTCACCTTAAGCTTTCGTAGCCGATATAATCGTAACTGGATTCCTTGCCAACATCATCATCCCAGTGCCTATCTCTCTTCCTTTGGCAACGAAAACTTGTATAACGTCTATATCTTTAAAGTTCAGCTTCCTGATCTCGTTTAAAGCCGTATAGCTTGTCTCTAGTAGAACTGTGTTTACGACTATCCGACCATCTTCCTTCAGCTTCTCATAAGAAGCCCTTATCACTTCCCTTAAAGATGAGCTACCTCCGATGATAACAGAATCGACCTTCGGTAGATCTGCCATAACTTCAGGAGCCTTTCCATGTATCACTTGCACGATACTTTGGATACCAAATTTTGTTAAATTTTCTTTGGTCAATCTGATGGATTCTTCATTCTCATCTATTGCAAAGATCTTACCCTTTTGAGCTACTTGAAGGGCTGCCTCAATAGTTAGGCTACCTGTGCCACAACCAACATCTATAACATAAGAACCTTCACAAAGGCGAGCCTTCGATATGGTTAGCACTCTTATCTCTTCCTTTGTAGGTCCAGGGACTTTATTGCTTCGTGTAAATAATTCATCAAGAATTCCTGGAGTTCTGTAGACCCACATATCGATCACTTTTGATGACCATTACACATAACGGACCGAAATTAAGCTTCAACACTCTTTCTAAAGTGCCCATAATAATCTTCTCGTTAGGAAGGGTTAGATTCTCGCATACAACAACGGGTGTTTCTTTACTGATCCTATTGTTAATAAGAAAACTTGCAATCTCATTAGGAGGAAAAGACTTAGGATCTGGAAGAAGCATAACATTTCTCCCCTCTTTAACGGCTTTAGCTAGCTTCATCATCTTTTCATGGCTTGCTCCTTCATGGAAGCTAAATAAATCGATTTCATCCCAGCATACATTAAG
>CALLJF010000016.1 GCA_938091495.1 uncultured Nitrososphaerales archaeon
AAAGACAGATACGCCTACTATTCCCACCAATACCAAGGCTATCGATGATAGTGCTAGCTTTTGCCTTCTGTCCATAAAATCACCTCTTTAAACTATAAAATTGCCTAATAATTAGTCAGTTGCGGGACAATGTTAAGGAACTTTGTTAACTTACTCTTTCTGAAGTTCTCTGTCTATCCTCTCTTTTAAAGACATGTATTTTTTGAAGCGCTCATTCCATTTTGATAAGAATCTATACTCTCTTAATCCTACGTATAACCATATCAAAGATGCTATCATTGTGAAGATGATGTAAATTGTAAAAATTATTCCAAAGACTGGCTCTCTTATCAACATTAGGCGTATTAAGGCTGGATGAAAAATGAAGACCAATGCCACTATTATCGCTATAGGGGCTATGATAAAGGAAGATATGCTCATTATAACGAATGTTAATCGGGCATCGTTCATATGGTATATCAAATCATCTATAGTCTCTAACAGGCTCGTCCTCCCTTCATTCTTCTCATCTTTTCCCAATTCTACCACCTATTTTATCATCCTAAGATAAATCACTTCCGAAACTAAGTTCATTGACTATCACGCTTACTCCTTGGGAACATGGCTTCATAAGGCTCAAGGATCATCTTGCAAAATTGCCTACCTTTTTCCGTTACTTTATAATTGATTACTTTTTTACTTCCCCACTGCTCTTCAGTTTTAGCGATCAGTCCTTTCTCCTCCATCTCATCAATTATTTCTTTATGCTTCTGAAGGTTCAAGCCACAATAGCTTAACAATGCTGTCTGGTTTAGAGTACCGTATTGGACCAACTTCAGTATTATATCCTTTCTTATGTATACTCTGTCACGGTACTCTTTAGTCGACATTAAGGCTAACTTGAATACACATACTTTAAGAATAATCTTTCGTTTAAAGTTTCATGTTCATATATGATGATGAGTTCTTCAAAACTAATTCTGCAGTTTCATAAAAGTTTAATTTTATTATAGAAGATAAAGCAAAGACTACGCTAGGAAGAAAGGTTGGGAGAGCAGGTTTGTTATCAAAACAAGCATATCTTACTGGACCGTCTGTCTCTGTTAGTATTAAATCTTTTGAAGCTCTCTCAGCCAAATCTCTTGATCTTTTTGAATAGATTATAGTAGGTCCAAAGGATACGTAATAGTCTTTATCCATGGCTCTGTTCAATTGCTGATAATCTCCAGAGAACCAATGAAGCAATACTCCCTTCAGTTCAAAAGATGAAACTATGTCTATTACATCTTTTTGAGAACCTCTTGAGTGAATAGAGACTGGTTTTTCAAGTTTTTCAGCAAATTCCAACTGCTTTTCAAATACAGATACTTGTCTTTTGTAGGCTTCTTCATTTTGAGCATATTTTCTATCCAACCCTATCTCCCCTATACCATTTATGAGGTTCTTTTCTTTGTTCAAGAAAACTTCAAAATTTTCAAGATTCTCATTTTGGGCTGACCATGGATGTATACCAACGAAAGGTAGCAATTTACCTTGAAGAGATTTAGATAATTCTAAAGTTTTGATAGATGACTCTAAATCCATAGAGTTTGAGAGTAATATCATATTGGAATTTTTCAAGAAGGCTATTATGTATGATAGTTCTTTATCAAAGTCTGGGTCTGAGAGGTGTATGTGGGCATCGACAAGTTTTATTGCCATAGCAATTCATTGAGCTTATTTTAATCTTAACGATGTAAATAAAGTTAAATATGGATTAATTTTTGCATTAAAACATGAAAAAGACTCCTAATGCAGAGCTTGGATTGGCAGCTGTTTATCGTATAATCAAAAAAGCAGGAGCAGAAAGAGTTGGAGACGATGCTGCTGAAGAGCTAAGGGCTTCTCTTGAAGAGATTGGAGGGCTATTGGCAAGGCAGGCTATAGAACTTGCCATCCATGCTGGTAGAAAGACCGTCAAAGCTTCAGACATAAAGTTAGCAGTAAAATCTTTGTTGAAGACCAGTCTTTGATCGTAAAAGTAAAGTATTGCTACTAATTTATCAGTTTTAGCTCCGGTGGTGTAGTCCGGCCAAGCATAGCGGCCTCTCGAGTTGAGCGGGGATTTATTACCTATAGCCGTTGACCCGGGTTCAAATCCCGGCCGGAGCATTAAATTTCAATCCAAACTTAGGGACCTTCATTCCGTTCTTCTCCATTATCTCTTTTGCTCTTCTCCATGCTTCCATTTCCACGTATTCCATCAATTCTTGCATGCTTTGGAATTTGCATTTCACATCATCACCTTAATTGCTTGAAGCTCAGCTTGGGTCTGAGTTTGAGGTGTGTTTTTTGCCAGTATATCTTCAACCTTTCTTTGTATCATCTTCTCTATCATCTCCGGTGTTATCAGTCTTAAAAGTTCCCTTTCTCTTTCTTCTGCTTCTAGTGATGCTCTAAGGTTCAGAGGCCTTCTGCATCTCAAACAGAAATCTACTTCTGGAGCATTCTCGTATTGACAGATTGGGCAGATCTGTGTTTTAAGTTGCTCGTGTTTCAGTTTTTCATTTTCATCCAACTTTCCATGAATCCTAAGTATAGCTTCGTCTACGTCTCTTCCAGATAGATGAACGTAAACGCTTGCCATCTTACTATCATTAGTCCAGCCAAAGTATTTCTTCATCTGTGCTTCTGTAAGCAAGTTTGCTAGATCTGTTGCCCTGGAGTGACGAAACATGTGAGGGTTTACCTTCTTCTTAATCTCAGCCCTTTTCGCTATTTTCCTAAGTCTTGCGTTTAGACAATGGTACATTACTTGCTTTGCATGATTCTTGCTTCCTACGCTTACCCATAATGGTGCTTCAGGATCATCTTTGAAAGGATGTAAATTAAGCCAATTCGCTAAGGCTGGAGCTGATGATATAATAAGCACTCTTCTGTTACCAGTTTTACCATTAACATTCAAACTCATTCCATGCTCAACTGATTGTACATGCTTTATCCTTAATGATAGAATCTCTCCTATCCTGCAACCAGATTCATACAATGCCAACACTATGTCACCTTTCCCACCAGGGAAGCTGATAGGATATTTAAGTCTCTATTGAATTATGCCAGTAAAAGAAGAGATGAAGGGGTTTATGATTTTACTGAAATATTAGCAGGTTTTTATAAGCAATTGTTAAACCATGGTTATACAGATGGAGCAAATAGTAAGAACACATTCACAAAGAGATTCATGAGATTAATTAGGGAGTATGTTGGGGACAGATCCAAGATATCAAAGTAGAATGGATAATTATTACGATTAAGAATAGAATCTAACTGCTAAAAATTATACTAGGTTTGGCAATTCCTTGTATTCATCGAAACGCATTGAGATAAATTCGGGGTCAAATTCCAAATTTGTCTTAACTCTCTCTTTGAAAGTTCTAAACTTCTCATTCAAGAAATCAAATCCATAATATGATATAAGAAATATTTCTGCGAGTGTATTGAAAGTATGAGTTATGTTAACTAAATACCAATTTAGGTTAAGTCTAACACTCTCCCCGTAGAGGTTCATAAATATGTAGGCATCTTCATAATTTGCCCATTCACGTAGATCTTTGAAGTAATGGAAAAGTGATATCCTTTTTATCCCTTTTTCGAGTTTGTGGTTGTTAAATGTTTTTCTTAAACATTCCTTTAATTTTGGGCAATGACGCTCCAAACCGTAATCCCATTGAATCATTTTATTGAAAGATGGAACGACTCGTCCTCGCGTAAGATAAAAACAAAACGGTTGAACAAAGAAACTACCCCTAAGTTTAGGATGACTTAGCACATCATTCGTAAATATATTGATCATACGTTTATGCCCAAGATTTGGGGTAGAGTTGACACATCGAACTATGGCTGACATTGATGCATATATCGTATAATAGAATTGGATTATTTTCCATGGTGCGAATTTCATTCTTTCCTTTTCAAGTAATGATTCTTCATACCCTGGTAGTTTTGTTGGATAACGTAATGCACATTCATTAAACCAAGAGTTTTGAATGTTCCTAATTGATTTTTCCTCATTACCCAGTTTTAGTCTCTTTATATTTTTAAAGTAAGCCTTATTTACTTTGATTATTCGACATATTTTGAAGGGTATCCAAAAGTCTCTTTTATTAGCATCATTGACGTAATCATGTAATATTAAGGTAGAAATGCTTCCTAAGTATTTCTCATGTGTATCTAAGTATCTCTCTCGAAATGCCTTCTGAAGATCAGAGATAGCATCAAGGGACATTTATGAACGATTTTTTCTTTTCTTTTTTAGGATTTAAATTCTTGTGTGGAGAGTGAAAGTTTAATGGGGTAAAACAATAAAATTTATTAACTCCATTTTCTTTACAAATAGGACATAAGCATTTTTCCCACGGTCTGGCCTTTAATGTTCTGATATAACGCGTTTTGAACATGTCAAGAATCTTACCTATTTTATTCGAATTAACACCATCAACCTCAAGAATTTTTCTCTCATACTCAAGTAACTTATTCAACAAATATTCCATAGAAACTTCGTTACGAGTGTAAAAAACGCTGGTGCAATATATCTGGACAAGTCTGTTGTTGTGGACGGTAAATTAGTCACTTCTCGTTTTCCTGCAGACCCTCCTGACTTCTGTCGTGAAAACCTAAAAGTTTTAGGCGAAAAATAGACAAAGTAGAAATTTTGAGCTCATTAACCCTTCGACTCTTCTTCGCCTTTTAGCTTCTTCTTCATATCTTCTATCTCTTTTATTAGTTCATCAGTAGTTATTACCTCTGGAGTTACAGCTTTCCTTCTTACAAATCTTCTTCTCATTAAATAGATACCAGTCACTAAGCCTATTGCTGATAAACATATTATGATTAGCAATTGAACTTCTGGCTTTTGCAAGAATTCAACTATTATTGTGAACCAATCTTTAGGAGGTGGTAATGAAGGTGGCGGTTGCACCCATGTCACATTTTGAATTAAAAGATGAGGCTGAGCAATCGAATATACACTTTGGCTCTCTGTAGACTCAATTTTAACATCATCTGGCAAGTCTGCTATATCCAGATTGTAGAAAATTTCTGGTTTAGTATTGCTCTCTACTATTATGCGAAGAGGGCGATTTAACCAATCTACTAACAAGTTTTCACTAGAACTAGCGTTAACTCTTCTCGTGGACCATAGGTATAAGGTACTGCTTTCTGAATCGTATTCTAGACCGATCTGTTTTAGTTCTGTCAAATTAAAAGCCCGCCATTTAGCAGGATAGTGCCAACCTTTTATGACTGGAGACACTAAAACTTCTACACGAGTTGGTTGAATTAGCTCTCCATCAGCCTTCATCTGAATAGATAATCCATGAACCATTTTTGGGTAATTTTCAGAATTTGTAACGTCTGCTCTCATTATCATCCAAGAATTCTCTGTGTATCCTTTCCAAATGTCAAATTGGATTTCTGAGTTTTGAGAATTTTCTGAGTTTTTGACCTCTAAGTCATAGGGCTTGTTTCTACCATAGTTAAGAGTGAGTATCGTATCCTCTAAGTCTTCCTTTTCACCTTTTAGATCCATTATAGAATCTTTCAATTCTTTAACACTTTGTTGTGTTGAAGAGGAGGCAGAAGCAAGACTGCCTGCTAACTTGTAAAGACCTTGCTTGATCTGATCTAGGGATTTAATTGCAGGGCTTAACGCTCCTGATATTGCGGGATTGCTGGATAACATTATGAGATATTGTTCTACGCCATCTATCGCATTTGCCATCTGCTTTAAAGCAGAGCTTATGCCACCAAAAGCACTACTAAATCCAGATATTGCATTCGTAAAATTCTCCATCATACCTATCATTGTATCAATATTATCTATGGCTCTTTCCAGTTGCATTTCAATAAGGGAGGTATCTGAAGGTATCTGAATAGAAACTGGATCGATGATAACCTCTCCCCATGGTCCAACTTTCGATACCCTTGCTGAAATGGTGAAGTTGACTTGAGATTCTTCAAGAAAAACATACCAAGTCATTACAGACTTGCCAGCTATAACAGAAGTAGAGTTGGTCACTGGTTCTGTCTTCAAATTTGAGAAGTTATCTTCTGATAGAGTTGCTGTAAATATGGATGCAATGGGAGGTAATACATTACCTTTATTCGTGTAAAGCTCTTGAGCAGTATTGTTCAGCATGAACTGAAGGGTTATTGTATCTGAAACATTCGCATTAATTGTATATATCTCTCCTAATTTCTTCATCTTTGCTGGCTCTCCGTTTATCAATATCTTCTCATCAACTTTTACTGGTATCTCTCTCAAACTATCGGCGAGATACTGGTACTTTATCCTAACACTAGGTCCTATTGTTACACCCTTCCATATAATTTGAGTAAGGCTTCCGAAGGTTTTAATTTCATTAGGATTTGGAGTACCATAGAGCATATTCAGAGTTGAGGTATTTATCGAGTCTACGCGGTCTATTATATCAACAGTGAAGCTTTGAGAGCTATTGTTATAGATTTCGAATGAGGTGCTTATCACTTTTGATGTTAAATCGCCCAAAGGCGAATACTTTGCCTCTATCACTTCGCTCTTTTTGACCAAGAGTTTAGGCTCTATGTTATTATCATCTTGTGAAGATGATCCTTGTGCAATTTGAATCGGTGCTATAAATACTGTAGAAAATAAAATTATAAAGATAAAGAAAGGTAAAATTTTTTTCATTTTGATCTTCTCTTTTCATATTCTTCTTGTACTGCTTTTTTCAATCTCTCTAACTGCTTCTCATATCCTAACTTAACTTGGGCATAAGATTTCTGATCTAATTTATTCTTCCTTACTTCAAGACCTTTTATTGATGCTTCTAACCATTTAAGTTCAGCCAGGAGCATCTGCCGACGCTCGTCTGCTAACATGCTTGAAGAAGGATTTATGGTCAGTTTAGGTGGTTCTGGAATTATTTGTCCATCGAGCATGTATATGATTCTTTCTGATATTTGAGCTATAGTAGGGTCGTGAGTGACTATTATACAGGTCTGCCCTAAAGTCTCATTCAAGCCTTTTATGAGGCGTATTATCTTCCAGCCTGTCTCTCTATCAACATTTCCAGTAGGTTCATCTGCTAAGATTATCGAAGGCTCGTTGGCTAGAGCGCGAGCTATTGCTACTCTCTGTTGCTCTCCCCCGCTCATTTGAGTGGGTCTATGGTGCAATCTATGCTCAAGTCCAACTAAACGAAGAAGTTCTATAGCTCTCTCCTTTATTTCAGAATTAGAGAATCTTCCTGTAAATATCATCGGAATCTGAACATTTTCCAGAGCTGTTAACAATGGCACTAAATTGAAAAATTGAAAGATAAAACCGATCTTTTCACGCCTTATGCGGGCTAGCTCTCCCTCACTCATGAGAGTAATATCGATTCCATCTATAATGGCTTGACCATCTGTTGGGCTGTCGAGCCCACCAATAATATTTAGAAGGGTTGTCTTGCCACAGCCAGATGGACCCATAATAGATACAAACTCTCCTCTTTTTATAGTTAGATTAATGCTACGAAGGGCATCCACTTTTATGTTGTCGCCAAAGTCATAGGTCTTGACTACGTTTCGAAGTTCGACCACATTACTCATATCTTAAAGCCTCCACAGGTCTTACGTTCGCTGCTTTCCAAGATGGGTAAAAGCCTGCAATACTTCCAACAGCTAATGCTGCTATCAATCCCAATGCTAGTATTTGTGGGGAGATGAGCAAAGGAACTATTATGTTAAGCCCAAGAGTCTTTACAAACCATTGTATGAGATAAACACCACCAAGCCCGAATATACAGCCAAAAATACCTCCAATGAGGCTTATAAGCAGAGCTTCTGAAAGAAAGATGATAAGAACGTGCCATCTCTCACCGCCAACAGCCTTCAGCATCCCTATCTCTCTCCTCCTTTCATGAACAGACATCATTATCGTGTTCATTATCCCTAAAGCACCTACCATCAGACTTATTGAGGCTAAGCCGAGGAGGACTCCATCTACAGTGCTCATGACCTGGTTTATGTTACTCATTATCTCCTCTTGACTTATTATACTGGCATCAGGAAACATCTGCTTAAGAATGGCTTCAACTTGCTCTCCTTGATTAGGATCGTCGAGTCTTATCAGAATTGAAGAGACACGGTCTGGTGCATTAAAGAAATCTTGAGCAGCATTAAGGGTTATAAAGCAACCTATGCTTACAAACTGTCCAAAACCAACCATAGGACGTATAATCCCAACAACTTTGAAGGTCTTCCCAACCCCCCCTGCTTGAGTGCTAAAGGTTACTGTATCGTTGACTTTTACACCTAGATCTGATGCTATTGTGGCATCTAGGACTACTGCATCATCGTCCCCTTGTCTTAACCCTCTCCCATCCTCAAGGGTTACCTGATATACTTCACTTGCCTGTACTGGGTCGATGCCTACTACCGTGTATGGTTTATTGCTTATGTAAACCATCGACATTATTATGGGTATGGATTTGTTTACTCCTGGCACTTGTGATACGTAAGATTGAATATGCTCAGGTATGTCTATACCGTAAGTGCCACTGTTTATGATAATGCCTGCTCCAAGCATCTCGTTTAGCGTAGTTTCAACTTGAGACCGCATTCCAATACCCAGAGTCATCAAGGAAACAACAGCAGAGATGCCTATGATGATTCCTAGTATTGTAAGGGCTGACCTGAACTTCCTACGAGTGATGCTTCGCCTAGCCATAGTGAAAGCGAATCTGGTTGTCCTAAACATTTTCTTACCTTTTAATATGTTGCTCCCCTATATATAGCAAACTTATATAAATATCGATTTATTGTCTTGGTAAGGCATTAAGATGATCCTCAAGTCAGAAGAAATAGCATCCCTCTGGAGTAGGCAGATGCAGAAAGGTTACCTGAAACTTGCAGCATTATTCGCATTGACGAGAGGACCGTTACATGGATATAAGATGATGAAGCTTATAAAAGAGTTAACATTGGGCGTGATAACGCCCACAACAGGAGGGCTTTACCCTGCCCTTAAAGAACTGGAGAAGGAAGGAATCATAAAAGGGGAGTGGAGGGCTAAAGAGAGGAAGAAGGTTTACGAGATAACGGACAAGGGTAAAGAAGTGTTTAAAAAAGCGGTGGAAAAACATTTTGAGTTAGTCTCATTTACTAGAAACTGGATATCAAAGGAGCTTGCAGAACTGAAGATTGTAGAAGGAGTGGATCAACCTTTAGAAGTGATGCCAGCCATTAGAGTCCTACTTTTGAATGAAGAGGCATCAATCGAAGAGAAGATAGAAGCATTAGAGAAGCTTAAGGCAGAGTTTCAGCGCTTAGTGATTTTATTTAATGAAATGACAAGCCATATAGATGATAGGATAAAAGAGTTAAAATCTGGTGTGCAAAAATGACCGTTATTAAGTCATATCAAGATTTTTAATCAATTTCTTTATTCTCATCATATCTTCATAGATTTTAGATTTCAAACTTGCATTATAAAGAGCCGCTGCAGGATGATAAGTGCAGAAGTAAGTTTGATCATCTCTTTCTATAGCCTTGCCTCTTAACTTGCTTATGGATACTTTCTTGAAAAAGGTTTGTAAGGCTATGTTTCCCAATAAGCATATCACTTTCGGCTTTATCACATCTATCTGCCTTTTCAAGTAAGGGTTGCAAGTCTTTATTTCTTGTAAAGTTGGGATCCGATTACTAGGAGGTCTGCACTTAACTACGCTCGTTATGAACAAATCCTTTCTGTCAAGATTTGCAAATCTTAAAGCGTCATCAAGAATCTTCCCAGCCCTACCTACAAAGGGTCTTCCTTGCTCATCCTCTTCTACTCCTGGCGCCTCTCCTATCAGCATCAATTTAGCCTTGCTTGAACCTTCGCCTGGAACAGTATTTTTTCTACTCTTATGTAAAGGGCAGAGCTTACATGTTTTGATTTCTTCAGCTATCTCATTAAGTGACAAGTTCTATCTCTTCTTAAATAAGATAATTTTGTTGTAAATTTTATCTACTTAATATGCAACCTAGGTCTGCCGACTTTACCATTTGAGAGTATCTCAAAAGATAGCCAGACTTGACTTTAGGTTCAGGTTGCTTCCAATGCTTTAAGCGATCGTTGATTTCTTCCTTTGATAGTTTTACTTCTAAAAGGCGTTTTGGTATATCTATCTCTATAATATCGCCATTCTTTAAAACTGCTATAGGTCCTCCTTCAAAAGCCTCAGGAGATACATGCCCTATGCAAGGTCCTCTAGTGCCACCAGAGAATCGGCCATCAGTTATCAATGCAACTGAATTGCTCAAACCCAAACCTACTATGGCTGATGTAGGAGAAAGCATCTCCCTCATGCCCGGTCCACCTTTGGGTCCTTCGTAACGAATGACTATCACTTTACCCTCTATTTTTTCATTAAAGATAGCCTTTATGCAACTCTCTTCAGAGTCAAACACTATTGCTGGTCCCTTGAAGTGTAAGTTTTCTTTAGATATAGCTGCAGTCTTTATCACAGCACCTTTAGGAGCAAGATTTCCTCTCAAAATTGCTATCCCTCCCTCTTTGTGTATAGGCTTACTTGTGGGTCGAATCACTTTATCGTCTAAAACTTTTGCATTCTCTATATTCTTGCTGATACTCTCACCAGTAACGGTAATGGCATCAAGATGTAAGAATTCATGTATATTTTTCATCACAGCGGGAATCCCGCCAGCTCTATCAAGGTCTTCTAACATGTAAGAACCATTGGGATAAACGTCACATATATGAGGGACTTTTCTGCTTATTTCATCAAAGGTTGATAAATTCAAGTCTATCCCAGCTTCTTTGGCTATGGCTATTAAATGCAAAACAGTATTCGTCGATCCTCCTAGAGCCATATCTATGGCGATAGCGTTATCAAAGGCATCTCTCGTCATTATTTTAGATGGTTTAAGATCATCGTAGATCATTCTAACGATCCTCTCCCCAGACTTCTTGGCAATTCTGATTTTTGATGAATCTATAGCAAGTGAAGTGGCGCAATATGGTAAGGACATGCCCATAGATTCAGTTATGCAATCCATGGTATTGGCTGTAAACAGACCACTGCAAGAGCCACAAGAAGGGCAGGCTACATCTTCCAACTCCTTAAGCTCGTTTTCATCCATTTTCCCAGCTTTTACATTACCAATAGCTTCAAAGATGTTGATTAGACCGACCTTTTTACCTTTGTAAAAGCCTGCAAGCATAGGTCCTCCAGTAACGAAGATAGAAGGAATGTCAAGCCTAGCAGCAGCCATTAGCATCCCTGGTGTTATCTTGTCACAGTTCGTTATCATCACCATGCCATCGAATCTATGGGCTTGAATCATGAGCTCTATAGAATCAGCTATCACTTCTCTAGAAGGAAGGGAGTACTTCATGCCCTCATGACCCATGGTTAATCCATCACAAATGGCTATGGTGTTGAACTCAAATGGTACGCCTCCTGCCGTCTCAATACCAGATTTGACAGCATCAGCTATCGTGTTCAAGTGAACGTGTCCTGGCACTATGGATGTGTAGCTATTGACTACTGCTACAAAGGGTTTTTTCAGATTCTCATCAGTAACCCCTAATGCTTTTAGGAGAGATCTGTGGGGGGCTCTCTCTATTCCGTATTTTATAGCATCACTTCTCATTTTTCTTGGCATACTCATGATGATATTAATTAAAGAACTTATATAAATGTGGGTTAAGTGCTATTGTTCTTTATGCGCTTCTTTTGGATAAAATACATTATTATTCCTACCAAGAACCATAAGCCCCCTAGCAACCTTCCTACTTCATGGGTGCCTACTACTATGATCCAGATAAAGAGACAAGAAATAAATCCAAAGAATGGGAGTATGGGAAGCAAATACTTCTTCCCTCCTCTTCTTATAGTAATGTTCAAAGGAACTTTCCACACCCTTTCAGAATTGTCTTTAAACCTTAGTACTATTGTTGATAGATTGACATACATATATGAGATCAAGGCTCCAAAGTTATAAAGAGATGCAATTAGTGATAAAAGGTCAACGCCTTCAAGACCAGTATTTATGAGTATAAGAAGACATGCTATGAGTGAGAAGAGCGTTATGGTTATGTATGGAGTATAATATTTGCTATGTATCCTTGCAAAGCTTCTTGGGAAGAGCCTCAACCTTCCCATGGAAAAAGCAACTCTTGAGACCCCTATTACTCCTGTATTTGTAGAAACATAGCAAGCTGTAAAACCTACAAAAGCAACCCATATAGATAATATTCCTCCTATGAAGGGAAGGGCGTTAGCAAGGATGATGAGAGGGTTTTGAGAGTGTTCTCCCACAAGAGACGAAGGTAATAATGTTACTGATACTAATGAGACCAAGATAGTGAAGAGCACTATCGAGATTATAGTCCATTTTGTTGCTTTAGGTATTACCTTGGCTGGATTTTTTGTCTCCTCTGCAGCTTGGGAGATGGATTCTATACCTATATAAGAAACCATGGCAAGAGAAGTTGCATATAAGAAGTTATTCCAACTAGGAGTATCGCCTATCTTACCCAGATCTAAAGCCCATCTCTCTATCCCGCCGTTGATAATTATTGTTGGAAGACCAAGTAACAAAAATAGGGAAATAGTAATCAAACTGATTGTTACAAGAATAACGTTAAAACTCGAAGACCATTTAATACCGATGATATTCAATATTATCAGTCCCAAGATCAATGTTATTGCCACTAAGCCATAGTAGGGAGATTGAAGAAGTATACTTGTACCAAAAAAGGTTTGGACTACATAGCTAAGATAGCCCACAGATGCCAAAGAAAAGAGGGCTATACATATAGTGTAATCGAGCATAAGCCCCCAGCCTGCTAAGAATCCATGGGAATTTCCAAAAGCCTTCGTCGAGAAGAATTGGGCGCCCCCAGCTACTGGATATGTTGATGTTAATTCAGCGTAGCATAAGCCAGTTATTATGTATGTAATAGATGCTAAAAGGAAGGCTAATGGAGCAGCACTGCCAGCATAGAAGGCTATTAATCCTATTGCTATGTATATATCAGCACCTATGTCTGCGTAGCCCATGCTGAAGGCAGAGTAGGTTCCTATTACCCTTTTCAGAGCGACCCTACTTTCATCCTTGCCCAAACTATCACCCTTTTAAAAGGGTAAATAATAAATGATTAGAAACACTATTATAGACAAACTCAGCCTCCTTCTAATAGGCTCTAAAATTTAGCTATAAAGCGATTCTTTTTGCTGGGAAGACCACTAATGTAATGCAAGGGGCTCTTCTAATGATAGCATACTCGTCTTTTGTCATTATAGGACCAAGCCTACTAGGTTTATTGCTCTCCATGATGATCATGTCCGCCTTAGTTTCTTTCGCATAGTCTGCTACATCAACACCTACATCCCTAACAGCCAAGAGCTTTGGGCTGAAGAGCCTACCTAAGGAGCCTATAGCAACAGCTATCTTTTGAGAAAAAGTAGCCTCTACTTTATGAAAGAACTTTGTTGATTCTATGGCATCCATCGATGTTGTTAAAGGTATATTCACTACTCTTGCAACTAACAACTCATAATCTGGTATAGAGGCAGAACTTGTTAAAGCAGCTGCAATAATGAGAGGGGCTGGAGTGAACCCGTCTTTTAAGATCGGGATCACTATCTCCTTTATCTGCCTTGGAATGCTCATGCCTGTTCTTGGTGTTTCCACAAGTACTACATCACATTCTGCCTTTCTAGCAACGCGATCAGAGATTCTCCCAAAAAACTCTCTAACAAAGCCTTCTTTGTATGCTGACATGACTACAGCTTGGCATTTATACTCTTTTGCTGCAATAGCTATTTTGTCTGAAATCTTTGCAATATCCTTTGAAGAGACCAGAGTTTGTGTCTCCTTAATTTCGTAATTTACGTTAAAGCAAGTTGCAAATTCGTCGATGCTTTTCAAAGTTTTTTCTCTTATGGATTTATCACTCAACTCAGTCTTCACATGAAAGGCAATGACCTTTGAGCCTGAATACTCTGCTAAATAGAAGGCTGTATTGATAGAGTTCCACTCACGGTGCTCATAGGCAAGAGGGAGAAGGATAGGCGAGTTGCCCCAACTCCATTCAATCTTGTCTTTCAACTTTGCAGGTTTGCTCATTCTCATCATTGAGACTTGATAATATCAAACTCCATATATGCTTTCCTTCTTTCGCTAAAAATATATAAAAGGTTCAAATTACCAAAGGATGATGGAATCCTTCGTCAAATACCCAAAGGATATTCCTTACCAAAGGACGGAAGAAATAGTTACTTGTGACCTTTGTAAAAAGAGCATTAGAAGACTTGATGGAATTTACATAGGTGCAGGCTTATATTTGTGTAGGAAATGTTATGACGAATGGAGATAGCACAAAATAAATCTAATAGAAAACTATCGCTTTTGTATTAAAACTTCAAAAGTCGTAACCTACGCTCTATTTTACGTCAATTGCCCCAGATATTTGCGCTTAGGCGGACTCACCAATATGTTTATTAATTGCAATCTACCCTCTACCACAAGACGATCTATGGAGGACGTTGAGATCGATTACAAATATCAAGGAAGTGTTCTTAGCCTAGAGGATTTGCTGAAAGTAGTTCTTTTGTCATCAGTTGTCTTGCAATGAGCCTACTTGCGCTCCTTGCTTGTAGGTCTCTTTTAGGAGGATATGATCATGGTTAAAATGTCTGGGTCCCATGCCCTCATCGAAGCTTTATACAAAGAGAAAGTAGATGTTATATTCGGCTTACCAGGCGGGGCTATAATGCCAGTCTACGATGTGCTTCGTGACTCAAAGATAAGGCACATTCTTGTTAGGCATGAGCAATCGGCAGCACATATGGCAGAGGGTTATGCTAGAGCAAGTGGTAAAGTAGGAGTTTGCATGGCAACTTCAGGTCCTGGTGCTACCAACTTAGTAACAGGGATAGCGAACGCTTACATGGATTCTTCTCCAATAATTGCCATAACAGGCCAAGTCCCAAGGGCAATGATAGGTAAAGACGCCTTTCAAGAGACAGATATAATAGGGATAACAACTCCTATAACCAAGTATAATTTTCAACCAAGGCATGCTTCTGAAATCCCTGAAACTGTAAAGATGGCCTTCCAAATAGCCTCAACGGGAAGGCCTGGCCCAGTAGTGATAGACCTTCCAAAAGATGTGCAGACAGAAGTTGCCGACATGGATTTTCCAGAGAAGATTGAGATTAGAGGTTATAAACCCAACATATCGCCCCATCCACTTCAAATCGAAAAAGCTACGGAGTTACTCACGAAAGCTGAAAGGCCCTTTATATTGGCAGGAGGAGGAGTTATAATTTCCAATGCCTCACAAAATCTACAGGCTATATCCGAGCTTTTATTGGCTCCTGTTGCAACAACTTTCATGGGCAAAGGTAGCTTCCCTGAGAATCATCCACTATCTCTCGGGGTCATAGGCATGCATGGTACACTTGAGGCGAACAAATCGATCCTTGAAGCTGATGTTTTATTAGCTGTAGGTACGAGGTTTTCAGATAGATCTACTGGCAAGATAGACGAGTTCTGCCCTGATGCTAAGATAATACAAATCGATATAGACCCTTCAGAAGTAGGAAAGAATAGAGCAATAGACGTGCCCATAGTTGGTGATGTGGGCAAGACCCTCATTGAACTACACAACTCATTATCAAAACGCTTAGAGAAAAAGGAGAGTAGTCTTTGGTCAAAAAGGATTCAGCAGATAAAAGATGAGTTAAGGGATAAAGTGAGGATTAATCAAGAGAAGGATTTGGTGCCTCAGAAAGTTTTAAAGGAGTTGAGAGAGATGTTGCCAATTGATGCTATAGTCACCACAGAAGTAGGCCAGAATCAGATGTGGGCTTCATTATACTTTAAGGTCTACAAGCCTCGAACCTTCATAAGCTCGGGAGGTTTAGGAACTATGGGCTTTGGCTTCCCAGCTGCCATTGGAGTGAAAGTTGCTAGACCTGATGTTCCAGTTTTTGATATAGCTGGTGATGGTAGCTTTACTATGACGGCCAATTCTCTTGCCACATCTGTCTCTGAAAATATACCTGTTACAGTGGTTATCCTAAACAATTCGATGTTAGGCATGGTAGCTCAATGGCAAAGATTGTTTTACAATAGGAGGTATTCAGCAGTCGAGTTAGGAGAATGCCCCAATTTTGTAAAACTGGCTGAAGCCTTCGGAGCCCAAGGCTTTCGTGTTGATTCTATTGATGAGTTTAAAAAGGCTGTAAAACAGGCATTAGAAAGTCATGTGACAACGGTCATAGATGTTCCTATACCTCCTGAGGAGAATGTCTTCCCTATGATACCAGCAGGAAAAGGACTTAGGGAGATAATCTATTGAGGTGATGACTTTGGAAAAGAAAGAAGAAAAAAATTATATTATATCAACGATAGTTGAAAATAAGCCAGGAGTTCTTTATAGAGCATCAAATATGTTCAGAAAAAGAGCGTTTAATATTGATAGCATATCTGTTGGACCTACAGAACGTAAAGACTTGGCTCGAATGACTATAACCATAAATGGAGATGAACCAATTGTTGAGCAGTTGGTCAAGCAGTTGGGCAAACTTATAGATGTAATTAAAATTAGCGTATTAAACCCACAGAACACTGTAATTAGAGAATTAGCCCTTATTAAGCTCCATGTAGCGGATGCTAAAGCCAGATCTGATATAATAAATTTTGTTAACATATTCAGGGGTAGGATAGTAGATGTCTCAATAGGGTCGATGATGGTAGAAATTACTGGAACTCCTGACAAAATAGATGCCTTCTTAACTCTGGCAACAACTTTCGGCATAAAGGAAATAGCTAGGACTGGCATAACGGCCTTGGTTAGAGGTTGAGAAAATGGCCAAGATATACTATGATGCTGACGCTGATTTAGGAGTTTTAGAAGGAAGGAAGATAGCGGTTATAGGTTATGGTAGTCAAGGAAGAGCCCAAGCTTTGAATATGAGAGATTCAGGTCTAGATGTGTTGTTAGGGTTAAGACCTGATGGAGCTTCATGGAGTAAAGCGAAGGCTGATGGCTTTCAACCATACACAATAGCCGAAGCAGCAGAAAAAGGGGATATAATTCATATGTTGATTCCCGATCTCGAACAGCCTGTTGTGTATAAATCTCAGATAGCTAAATTTATGAAAAAAGGAAAAGCTATAGGGTTCTCTCATGGATTTAACATTCATTTTAAGCAAATAGTCCCTCCTCCTTATACTGATGTGATAATGGTGGCACCTAAGGGTCCTGGAAAGGGCCTTAGAGATGCGTATGTAAGTGGCTTTGGTATTCCAGCTTTAATTGCTGTTGCTCAAAATTATTCAGGTAAAGGAAAGGACATTGCCCTAGCCATGAGTAAAGCCATGGGTTGCACAAGGGCAGGTGTTTTAGAAACGACCTTCAAGGAAGAGACTGAGACTGATCTATTCGGTGAGCAGACAGTCTTGGTTGGTGGGCTCATAGCTCTGATCAAGAAGGGATTTGAAGTTCTTGTTGAGGAAGGCTATCAACCAGAGTTGGCATACTTTGAGGTCTGCAATGAGATGAAGTTGATCATGGATTTGGTCTATAATAGCGGTTTCACTGGCATGCTGAAGATAGTATCTGATACTGCGAAGTATGGAGGGCTAACGGTAGGTCCAAAGGTCATTGATGAACATGTTAGAGAGAATATGAAGAAGATATTGAAGGATATTCAAAATGGAAATTTTGCAAAAGACTGGACTGGTAAGCCTGAAGAGAGTAGAAGGAGGCTAAACTCTTTAATGAGAGAAATATCCGATCATAAGATAGAGGAAGTAGGAAGGCTCATAAGAAAGATGGCAGGAATTGAAAAATGAGTTCTGAAGATTACATCAAGATATTCGATACGACTTTAAGAGATGGGGAGCAAACTCCAGGGGTATCTCTTACACCAGAAGAAAAGTTAGAGATAGCTCGTCAGCTCGATAAGCTCGGCGTAGATACTATAGAAGCAGGCTTTCCCATAGCTTCTAAAGGAGAGATGGAGGCTATCAAGCTCATTGTCAAAGAGGGATTAAATGCAGAAATATGTGGATTAGCAAGAGTGAATAAGAGCGATATAGACGCTGCTTTGAGTTGTGGAGTTGGATGTATTCATGTATTTATAGCAACATCTGACATTCATCTAAATTATAAGCTTAAGCTGACTCGTGAACAAGCCTTACAGAAAGCCATAGAAGGCGTTGAATATGCTAAGAGTCATGGTGTTCAAGTTGAATTCTCGGCAGAAGATGCAACTAGGTCTGATCTAGATTATCTCAAGCAAGTATTCAAGGCTGTTGAAGACGCTGGTGCAGATAGGATAGACATACCAGATACGGTTGGCATAATAACTCCAGCAAGAATCTATCAACTTGTTGGCGAGATCAAAAAGACGGTAAAATTACCCATAAGCCTACATTGTCATGACGATTTTGGAATGGCTGTAGCCAATACTCTAGCAGGAATAGAGGCTGGTGCAGTAAGGGCTCATGTAACTGTCAATGGTTTAGGAGAAAGAGCGGGCAATGCATCGTTAGAAGAAGTAGTTATGGCTTTACATTCATTGTATAAGAAGAAGACAAGAATAAACACTCGTTTGATATATGAAACTTCAAAACTTGTATCAGAATTGACCGGAATAATGGTTCAGCCAAACAAAGCCATAGTGGGCGACAATGCCTTTGGTCATGAATCTGGTATACACACTCATGGTGTATTATCCATGCCTTTGACTTATGAACCTATAGAACCAGAGTTAGTAGGAAGAAAGAGATGGATTCAGGCTGGTAAGCATGCAGGGGCTCATGGCATATTAGCTGAATTAAGAGAGATGGGTTGGCAACCAAACGAAGATCAACTTAAGGAGATAGTAGAGAAGGTGAAAGAATTAGGTGATAAAGGGAAGACGATTACTGATACAGATTTGTCTGCAATAGCCAGATCTGTGATGAGAAAGACTACAGAGGAGGAAAAAATCATCACCCTAGCCGATCTTGCAGTTATGACAGGGGTTAAAGTAGTTCCTACAGCATCTGTAAAGCTGATTGTAGATGGGAAAGAGTATGTAGCAGCCGAAACTGGGGTAGGACCTGTAGATTCGGCAGTCAAAGCCATTCAAAAGGTCACAGACAGTTTAGCAAACATTAGGCTGAAAGAGTATAGATTAGAGGCTATTACAGGAGGCTCAGACGCTCTCGCTGAAGTGATAATAAAAGTTGAGGATAGGAATGGAAATGTTGCGTCTGCAAGAGCGACAGGAGAGGATATAGTGATAACAAGCGTAGAAGCCATGATAAATGGTATAAATAAAATACTGATAAAAAGAAAGCAGGCTCAAAGCCATGCTAAATAGATCATAAGCAAAATTTACTAAAGTCGATAGCATTATTTTTATTAAGTTAATAATTTTAGTGCTCAAGTTATGGCAAATATCATTGAGAAGATACTGAGTAGAGCATCAGGTAAAAAGGAAGTAACGCCAGGAGAAATAATTGAGGCTGATATAGACTGTGCAATGGTCAATGAGATAACTGGTCATCTAACAATAAAATACTTCCATGAGGTAGGAGCGAAAGAAGTCTGGAATAAAGATAGAATAGTCATGGTCCTTGATCATACCATTCCTGCTGCAAGTGTAGAGGCTGCTGAGTTGCATAAGATAATGAGAGAATTTGCAAGAGAGCAGAAGATAAAGTATTTTTACGATGTTGGCAGAGGAGGAATTTCTCATCAAATAATGATAGAGAAAGGGCATGTAAAGCCAGGAGATGTTGTCGTAGGGGCTGACTCTCACACATGCACTTATGGAGCAATAGGAGCATTTTCTACAGGCATAGGCTCCACAGAGATGGCTGCAGTGTTCATGACAGGAAGGTTATGGTTCAAAGTCCCAAAAGCTATAGAGATAAAAGTAAATGGTAATTTTAGAAAGTTTGTTACGCCTAAGGACTTATTCTTGAAGGTTGCGAAGATTCTAGGAGTTAGCGGTGCAAATTACAGAGGACTTGAGTTCAAAGGCTCCACTATTAAGGATATGAGCATAGCAGGCAGGATGACCATATGTAACATGGCTATAGAAGTTGGTGGAAAAGCAGGCATAGTAGAGGCTGATGAGAAGACTTTAGAGTATTTGAAAGGCAGAGTTAATGGACCATTTTTCATTGCAAAGAGCGATCAAGATGCTGAATATGAGAAAACCTTAGAGCTAAATGCTGATGATTTACCACCATTAGTATCTTGTCCTGATGCTGTTGACAATGTAAAGCCTGTTTCAGAAGTAGAGGGAGTAGAATTGGATCAAGTCTTCATAGGTTCATGCACGAATGGAAGAATGGAAGATTTGCGCTTAACTGCTGAGATACTAAAAGGAAATAAAGTTAGTGATAAAACTAGGCTCTTAATAATCCCTGCATCACAAGATGTTTTCTTAGACGCTTTGAAAGAAGGGCTTATCGAAATATTTCTTCTCTCTGGAGCGACTGTCGCTAATCCTACTTGTGGTGCTTGTTATGGAGGGCATCTCGGAGTTCTTGCGTCTGGAGAGGTTTGCTTGAGTACTACGAATAGGAACTTTATAGGGAGAATGGGTAGCACAAAGTCGAAGGTTTATCTAGCATCCCCAGCTACTGCTGCGGTTTCAGCCATAAAAGGAAGAATTACGGATCCAACTTCATTCAAGGGTGATTAAATTGAAAATATTAGGCAAAGTCGTAAAGTATGGCGATAATATCAATACCGATTATATCATACCAGGCAGATATATGGTTTTGACAGATCCAAAAGAATTGGCAAAGCACGCCATGGAAGGGATAGACCCATCTTTTATTGAAAAAAGCAAGGATGCTATAATAGTTGCAGGGAAGAACTTTGGCTGTGGCTCAAGCAGAGAACAAGCGCCAATATCATTAAAGTACTCTGGCACAAAAGCAGTAGTGGCAAAATCCTTTGCAAGAATATTCTACAGGAATGCCATTAACATTGGCTTACCAGTTCTTGAGTGTGAGGATTTGTTGGATATGGTAAAAGATGGCGATCAATTGATGCTAGATTTGAGAAACGGTAAAATTAAGAATTTAACCAGTAATAAATCTACACAAGCCCAGCCTCTACCAGAATTCATCCTTGATTTGATAAAAATAGGTGGATTATTGAATAAATTAAAGAGAACAAAAGGTTAATTTTACTGCGTTAGAGGTTTAATTCTCTCACTTTCCTTGCTATAGCATCCCCAACTTCACTAGTCTTAGAGTTGCCACCGAAGTCATAAGTCCTAACTTTCCCTTCTTTCAAGACTTCTTCTACCGCTTTCTCAACTTTTAAAGCTGATCTCTCAAGCCCTAAATCTTCTAGCAACAAGCAACCCGCTAAAATAGTTGCAATCGGGTTCACTTTATTCATTCCCTTATATTTAGGAGCGGAACCATGGATAGGCTCGAACATAGAGGTGCCTTTAGGATTTATATTTCCGCCAGGAGCAAAGCCCAAGCCTCCTTGAATCATAGCGCCTAAGTCTGTAAGAATGTCCCCAAATAAATTCGGTGTTACAATAACTTCGTACCACTCTGGGTTCTTCACAAACCACATGGCTGTAGCATCTACAAAGGCAAATTCGTATTTTATACTAGGATAATTCTTTGCAACTTCTTCAAGGGTTCTTCTCCAAAGGCTATAGACATGAGTCAAAACATTCGCTTTATCGACTCCAGTAACTTTACTTTTATTATGCTTCTTTGCAAATTCGAAAGCGTACTCTATGACCCTCCTTGCACCTTGCTTACTTACGACTCCTAGTTGATACGCAATTTCATCAGCATCAGATTCTATATCCAAACCAAATCGAACATGGTAGATCTCTCTAATTAAGTCTAGTTCATGCCTAGTCTTTCCTTTCTTTACGTTGCCACCAAGCCCTATGTAAAAGTCCTCTGTATTCTCTCTTATAACAAAAAATTGGATGTCGCTAGGCTTCTTGTCCTTTAATGGTGTAGGTATTCCTTCATAGAGCTTGACAGGTCTAAGATTGACGTATTCATCAAGGTAGAAGCGAAGCCTCAGTAATATACCAAGCTCAAGAATTCCTGGCTCTATTCTAGGATCGCCAAGAGCACCTAGATAAATCGCTTTGTATTTTTTTAGCTCTTTAAGAGTTTCCTCATTGATCAACTCTCCTGTAGAGAGGTAATGCTCTGCGCCATGAGGGTAATCTATCCATTCTATATCAAAGCCATCTACCTCTGCAACAGCCTCAAGGACTTTTTTACCCTCGGCTATAACTTCAGGACCGACGCCATCTCCAGCTATAACAGGAACTTTGTATGTGGCCATAATTTTTACCTTTAATCTCAACGTCTTGAAGCGGCTAAATAAATATGTTATTGGTTTTAGTTTTTGAACTTCCTAATAGGAAATTTTAATTAAATGAACGGTTAACGTTAAGAGATGATTGAGTTGATGAGCAAAGCTCCAAAAGAATACTACGATGAAATCTTCCAACTTATAGAGCAGCATCACAAATGGTTCTCCAATTCAATACCCCTTGTAGCAAGCGAAAACACGCCTAGCCCAGCAGTTCGTGAAGTCATCATGAGCGACTTTGGAAGTAGATATGCAGAAGGCTGGCCGGGTGAGAGGCTCTATGCAGGATGCACTTATATTGACAAAGTTGAATTAATAGCCATAGAATTAGCAAAGAAGCTCTTTAGAGCAGAGTTTGCAGATGTTAGACCTGTATCAGGAGTTTGCGCCAATTTAGTAGTATACACGGCCTTTACAGATGCTGGAGACACTATGTTCTCTCTATCCATAGCTAGTGGTGGACATATATCTACTGGTAGAAAATCATTAGGAGGGACTGCAGGCTCTGTCTCAAGACTAGAAGTTGAAAACTTTCCCTTTAATGTTAATGAAATGAACATAGATGTAGATGAAACGAAGAAGAAGGTAAAGCAAGTAATTAGTGAAGGAAAGAAGGTAAAGTTAGCCATGTTTGGCGGTTCTGTATTGACTCAACCTCATCCATTAAAAGAACTTGCAGATGTATTCCATGAGATTGGAGCAAAGGTCTGCTACGATGGAGCCCATGTAGCTGGACTGATAGCTGGAGGATTGTTTCAAGACCCTCTTAGAGAAGGAGCAGATGTAATGAGCATGAGCACTCATAAGACTTTGTTCGGTCCTCAAGGAGGATGCATAGTATCCTTTGATAAATACGCCGAAATGATAAAGAAAGCAACCTTTCCAGCAAATGTAAGCAATCATCATCTACACCATGTCTGTGGAAAAGCCATAGCCTTTGCTGAATTCTTAGAGTTTGGTAGGGATTATGCTTTACAAGTTGTAAAGAATGCTAAGGCTCTGGCTCAGTCTCTTTATGAGAGAGGTTTTCAAGTTCTTGGAGAAAAGGAAGGTTTCACTCAGTCTCATATAGTATTGGTTGATATAACGAAGTACGGTTTGGGAGGAGATTTGGAGAAAAAGTTAGAGAGAGCGAACATAATCTTGAACAGAAACCTGTTGGCTTATGATTTGAAACAGAATAGGCATTACCAGAATCCAGGAGGCATAAGGCTAGGTAGCCAAGAGTGCACTAGGTTAGGCATGAAAGAGAATGATATGGAATACATAGCTGAATTGATAGCAAGAATCGTTGTTAAAGGAGAAGATCCTGAGAGAGTAAAAAAGGATGTCATAGATTTCCGTAAGAATTTCAATAAAGTTCATTACTGCTTCGATTCTGTTAGAAAAGCTTATGAATATATCAGAATTCGTTAAGCTTGTATTCTACAGATAAGGTTTGCATTTATCCTCTTATAATTTTGGAGAACAAATATTCGGTCATTATTCCTAGTAATCTTCCTGCCTTTACCACTAGGAGTCTCCTTATATTCCTTGTCTATATGAGGGATGCTTCTGTAATAAAGTCAGGCATTACCGCCAAAACAGGGCTTTTCCCTCTCATAAGATTGTTATGAACAATCCTAGTGTTTAAAGAACCATGATTACTCTATTAACCAAAGAAGTCCGTAAGCTCAAGCTGAGTTTCTTCTTTCTTCGAAGTGAATAGAGATGATAGTTCCTCGGATGCAATCTCAAAGCGACCTCTAATGTATCCATCAATCTTAAATCTTTCCGATAACTTCAACCCAAGGTTCAGATACTTTTCTATTGAAGCTCTAGTAACGGTAGGTTGCAACTCTCCACCACAATTCAAGCATGTTCCTTTTAGAGGAATTCGACGATGTTGCTCCCCACATGATTTGCAACGAAAATTCTGAGATGTGTATGCCTTCATATTACCAATAACATCTGGAAGGAGATGAGTCTTCAAGACCGAGGATATGACCTCATTAGGGTCTACTGCATTAATTTTCACAGCCAGCTCTATCTGCTTTTCGAGCTTCTCAGAAAACGATTTTAAAACTGAATAAGTGCTCCTATTCCTTTCTACACTTATAGTGCTTGTATCATGTGTGAAACTCAGACCATAGAACTGATTTTCGTTCTTTAACCTATTCTTGATGATGTCTATGACGTTGGTAAGAGTGTGGGGAGGCTCATTCTTCATCGAAGATTCGTAGAAAATTATAGGATATTTTTCTGCTATGTCTAGGTTATGGGCTTGCTCATCAACTTCACTTGGTATTATGATACTCTGCAGTAATAATGGAGCGTCCATCAATCCACCTATTTGGGCTGGTAAAAATTTTTCAGAGAAATTCAAGAATATATCCATTAAAAGCATCACAGAGTCACTATCACCATCACAATCTCTTCTTTTTGCAGCATGCCAGTATGGATGAGCAAAGCAAACCTGTGAATTTGTAAAGCCTATGACTCGACCTATTATACCCACTGAAGTGTGAGGGGCTAATCCAACGATAAGGCAACCTATAAGGTCTTCAACAGAATTTGCATTATAATACGGTTCCTCATCATATAGACTGATTAATAAATCATCGATAAATTTTGATACCTTCAACAAGTGCTGTCCAGCTTCTAAAGGAAGGATTACATCTTGAATAAAAAGCTCCAAAAGCTGATCGTTCGAGTTAAGAGGGGCTCCATAAACATCTTTTTCATAGCCAAGTTCTTTGAGCTTATCGACTGAAGTGCTTATCTGTGACGGTTTAAAATGAGTCATCACAGCATTCGTAGCGTCGAACCTTATAGTACCATCTTTGTAAACAGATAAGTCGTATTTTTGACGCAGTATACCTTTCTCTAGTCTCTCTGGAATACGGGTGGTGCTTATGAGGCCTTTAACACCTTTTAGTGGAGGAGAGGGATTGTATCTTACCTTAGATACGGCTTGCTTTAACTCTTGCTTGATGGGAAAATCTATTTTTGAGTAAGGTAAAACATTGGTTTTGCATGCAGAACATGAATCACCTTCAACAACTCTACCACAGTTAGGGCATCTCTTCACAATCACAGTATCCCCACCACATTTATCACATTTTATGCTAATGGAGTTAGAGTTACAAATGGTGCAGATCATGTTCGCTGTTTCAATATTTATAAATTCGTCCTTTGCTGCTTGGATTATATCTCTCTTAGGACCACCTTTTATTCCAACAGGAAAGAGCGAATGCACAGGAGGTTTCATTTTTCTCAGCATTGCTTTTTCAGGGCGACCTATACGTAAACCCACAAAGGTGGACGATTTCCTCTTAATCGGTATTTGAGCTAATGAAGAGAGCAGTTCGATAACATCTTTCCAGCCTGTGACTAAGCCAGGCCCAGAAGTTAAACCAAGAGTCCTCATCACAGAATAAGCAGGCTCACCTTCTATGATAATTCCATCTTTGATCATTCTATGAGGGATGCCTATATTCTCTAAGATCGATTTTATCTCTGGTTTTTTGGGCGCAGTTATTATGTACGAATCTTTATCAGATGATAGAGTCAAACTCTGCCTCAGAGTAATTATTTCGGATGGTGATGCGACATCCCAGTAAAAGAGATGATGAGGGTGAAGAGGTATTCCGAGCTTACTACTAAGCTCAAAGGCCTCAAAAGCGTTTGGGAATTTATGTAAGGGGTCGTTTATTATTTCTTCTAAACGATTTGGTCTCATTCTAATAGATTTTTCGCATTTATTTACAGAACCGTAGCGCTCTTTTATTGCTAGCATTAAATCCTGTATCCACCATTCTTCTACATAACCAGATGGAACAAGTCTTACATTGTTCTCAAGAAAATCACCAAAGCTCACCAAAATATCTCCTAAGTAAAGGATTTTGGCTATTTTGTTTTGAATCATAACTGCTTGATCCAGGCTTTCTATCTTAACTACAGATTCGTCTATCAGTTTAACTATTGGAGGTTCTATGGTATCTACAAAAGCTACAGTGGCAGCCTTGCTTGGTATGTCTAATTTTACTTGTGTACCAACGACAAGAGGATAGTCCAGTATAACAGCCACAGCAGGGTGAATTCCTACAGTTGATAAGCCTGTGTTGTAGCATCGCCCATACCTCAATCTAAAACCGCCTACTTTTTTTGGAAAGGATAGAACTGGCCTACCTGAAATCACTTCTTCAAAATGCGTACTCTCAACAGATTCTTCTAAATTCTGTTTCCCACTTCTAAGCTCAGCCAACCAGCCCCAGTCAGAAATTCCCAGATCATTCACAAGTTTCAGTAGCTTTCTTGATCTGCCTATCACACCATCATTCAATACCCTTAAAGCGCCGCCCCTAACTCGGTCAGTTGAAATCCTTTTCAAACCTCTATGAATGACAACCTCAACAGGGTCTGTTTCAACTCCATCAATCTCAACAGGCAGGTATAAGAGCGCATGTTTAATATCGTCGTCAGATACTCTAAATTGAAAGTTGCCCACCTCTCTTTCATAAGTTCTAAGCTCTTCTATGAAACGACCTACTTCGTCTTGTCCCCAGGCATTCGGTCTATACTTGTCAAGACCTAGAACCTTACGTATGTGATCTGCTATCACAAGAGTGAAAGCAGCTTCTGTACCACCTGCAGAGCGAATAGGGCCGGCAAAATATATAGCAGCATAGCTCGTTCCATCATCATTCTTCTTGATTTTTACAGATGAGATTCCTTGAATTGGAGCGACTGTAACACCGTCTGTGACTACAGCAAGACCTATGCGCACACCAAGATCCAAAGCTTTCTCCTTTTCAAAAAATTCGAACTTGCCAAGGGCAACTTCTTCTGCAAGATTTAGGGCCATGTTTTCCTTACTTTGAGTCAAAAGAAGCTCTCTAAGCCTATTGGCAAGCCCAGAAATTGGTATTAAATGCTCTATTCTTTCTGCTAAATCAAAGGCTAGTTTGGGCTCAACTTTCAGTGCTGGATCTTTACCTTTGGTTCTGGCTTTAGATGATAAAGCGTGCTGTGAATATAGTTGTTTTAAGAGTTTTTTATTATATTCAATATATTCCCTAGGAAAAGGCGCAAGAGTCTTTATTCGCTCGAGAATTCCACCGTTTAGTGCCACAGGTTCTTATCTAAACTAGCGAATAAAAGTTTTATCTAAACTATCTCACGTGTAGTTTTCTCTGAATTAACAGAAGAAGTTAAAATCATAGATTAATGGCATTGTGATTTAACAGTAATCACAACATATCACAAAGTCATTTATCATTTTTTGTATAGATTCTAGCAAGGATTACATGGCGCCACATACTGGGCTCATGTTTTGTTTCGCGTTCTGCAAATTTCGTCCTAAACTCTATGCATTTTTCACAAGTAGGATGAGAAACATCTGAGGGGCCATCACAGTCCCCACAATTTAGCAAAAGCGCTTTTTCATTCCTAAACTCTAGAAACAAATACTCTTCAGAATCAAAAGATGCTTCAAAGTCTGGCCATCGATCGTAAGCTTTTGGGAGGTTAAGCCAGTATTTAAGACTCGTAAAGAAACGCTCGAAGGAGGTCATTTTTATCGTCTTACGTTCCTTATTCCTTTGACTATCTCTTTAAGTGTAGGTATGAAGTTTCTTTCGTTTAACAGAGTCCCTACTACAAGAATGTCGGCACCAGCTTTAGCAATTTTAATACCATCCTCTACTTTCCTAATTCCGCCTCCCACAATTAGTACACCATCAAAAACATCCCGTACTTTTGCGACTATGGATGGGGATACTTGTGACGTCACACCAGATCCTGCCTCTAGATAGACAAACCTCATGCCCATATATTTTGCTGCAAGAGAATACATGGCCGCCAATTCTGGTTTTTCAGAAGGTATCCCTCTTGCTCTTCCTATGAAACCTATAGCCCCACCATCTCCTATCACAATATATCCCATAGGGATGCTTTCTAGGTTATATTTCTTTACTAAAAGGGCACCCAAAGCCTGGGCTTCTGTTATAAAGTATGGATTGTCAGAGTTCATAAGAGAACTAAAGAGTATTGCGTCAGCGTTTGGTGATATGCCTGTGACATTGCCTGGAAATAAGATCACAGGAATTTTGATTCTTTTTTTCATTGTTTTTATAATTTTATCTAGTTCGAGTTGATCGATAGCTGTTGACCCGCCCACCAAGATGCTTTTTACACCACAACTTTCAGCATTAAGGGCGATTTTAGTAGCGATTTTTGGGGACATATTCTCTGAGTCTATAAGAGCAAGGGATATGGTACCGTCCTTGGATATCTCTTCCCTAATATATTTTTCAATTTTACCTATCATTTAAGCGTCAGCCTTCCAGACATGAAGTTATCGACAAATTCGTTATAGATATCTATAGGTTGTTTCTTTGTTTCTAAAGAATAATCATGTTTTAGGCCACAATTTCCACAAACTATCCTCGCTGAGTTATCTTCCTTGAAGAAGACTCTGATAGATACCATCCCACATTGTGGACATGTATAGACCTTAGGAAGAGTCTTCTTTACAATTTTTATTACGCGGCGTCTTCTCCTTCCCAATTTTGATCCTTTACTATACTTGAAAGCCGTTAGATAAATCATTTTGGTCTG
>CALLJF010000017.1 GCA_938091495.1 uncultured Nitrososphaerales archaeon
GTTAAGGTAAAGCGCTTCGATGTTAAGATTGTTGGGTCATATGTAAAATCTTACCAAATGCCTTTTTTATTCTTTGCAGCAATTTTGTGCTACAATCAGTCTTTTGGCTTTTGCAATGGATGCATACTCGGGGTTTTATAACTCTGCCACTAAGCACAAGTAACCTAGGAATCATCATGTTAGGATTGTTGCCTATTATTGTCTCACTGTTCAATTCACACCATATATTCGAGCATCTGGCTTGCTCATTGCAAAAGGGAATCGTACTGGATGTAATAACTCTCCAGAGCATGAAGGATCGATTAAGCAAGATATATAGTACCAGTGCTCAATCCACGATAATGTATGCTTTGGGTAAAGAGGCTGGACAAAGAAAAGCGACTCATATAGTCGACAGATTGCCCAACGAAAAACCATAGGACTTTGTAGCAAAAATACTTAAACTACAACAGATTCTGGGCTTGATAAGAAGGCCTAATTGAGCATACTCGTCAATAACCATTCAACTGAACGTCTTGAAATAATGGATTCACGCTCTTTAAGAAAGTTCACTAGTTCTCTTTTCGATGGTACTTGAGTGCCGCCTAGCTTGGTAACTTTAAGGGCTCCAAAAGCATTGGCTATCATCCCTATATGATCTAAAGGAAGCTTCTTTAAGTATCCATATATGTAAGCTGCATTAAAAGAATCTCCAGCACCAGTAGTATCTATGACATGAACTTTAAAGCCAGGTAAATGAATCGAAAAATCTTCTTGAGCAACGTAGCAACCATTAGCACCTAGTTTTATTACAACTGTCTTGATACCTTTCCTTAAGAGAATTTTTGATGCTTGCTCTAATTTATGAGTCTTAGTCAATGCTTCTGCCTCAATGCTGTTTAGTAAGATAGTATCTGTACTTGCCAAGGCAGTATCTAAGATTCTAGCCTGAATTTTATTTACCAAAGGACCTGGGTCAAAGAATACAGATATGCTCAAATCTGATGCTTTTTTCATAGCTTCAATGGTAAGATCAAGGCTTGGCGATCTGATTAGAGTGTGCCCTGATGTGTAGATGGCTTTTGAGGACTTTATTTTATTGATATCAATGGATTGAGAGAGTTCTATGCCAACTCCATGAACTCCTATGAAGGCATGCTTGCCATCTTTATTCACTAAAACAAGAACTATTGCTGTCTTTTCTCCCTTCATTAAATTTATGCTCGTTACATCGATTCCTTCTTTATCCAATAAATCTCTAATGAATATACCGTTCTCATCATCTCCTATACAACCAACTATTCCCGCCTTTAGACCTAGCTTTGAGGCAGCCATAAGAAAGTTACAAACTCCTCCAGCCTCTTTTTTTATATATTGAGCTATCTGTACATCTTCCTCCTTTATTGGAAAATGCTCTATTGGAATGATTAAATCTAAGACTATGTCACCAAAAGCTAATACATCTATCACTTCATTAACCTCTTCTCCCTTACTTCGAGAAGCCTTCCTTTGATACAAAACCATCTTCAATTATAGCATCTGCTAAGATTAGCGTTATCCAAGTGTCGTCTGTAACCTGGCCTGCCTTCAACCCATCGTGAATAATGTGCCCAGCAGGCGCATCGATGAAATCCGTAACTCTGCCAAACTTTTCGCGTATTTGATCTGGAGAGAAGCTGGAGGTAGGCATGCCCATAGCATCACCAATGGCTACGCCTGATAAGCACCCAATGGATCTTGATAGTATAGAATCAGAGTTTACTGCCATCTGTCACCAACTCCATAACTTATTATGCTAAGATATAAGCTAAAAGCAAGGACAGAGAGAAATAGAAAAGTGTAAAAGTAATCAGACTTCCTCGCTTTTATCTCGTAGAAAGCAGTACATCTATCTGTTGCTCCAAACCCTCTAGCAATCATGGCCATGCCAAGGGTCTCTGAACGCCTTATGGCACCTATAAGCATAGGGATCATTATTGGCACATAGGCTTTTATTATCTGCAAGAAGCCCTTTGAAGCTTCTAACTTTGCCCCTCTTGCCTTTTGAGCATCTATCGTTGCTAATGCATCTCTCTCAAGAACAGGTATGAACCTTATCGCTGTGGTAACGACAAAAGCCAATTGGTAAGGAAGTCTAAGTTTGCGTAAAAGTGCTATGAAATGGTATATAGGTGTAGTAAGAGTGAGAAGGGATGATGCCATTACCATGATCAAGATTCTAAAGAGAAAGGTAAAGCCAAGCATTATTCCCTCTAAAGTAACTGCTATAAAAGGTCCGAATCCATCTATCTTTGGTACGAGATAAAATATTATAGTCTTACCTTGATAGAAAAAGGCTTGATAACCTACTATGAAGATCAAAGGTATAAGAAGAATCTTCATTAGGCTTAGAAATTTTACAATAGGAATCTTGACAGCATAACTTAGAATCATTAATGAAGCAAAAATAACAGTCAAATAGATAGGGTCCCAAAAGACGAAGGCTAGAACTACTATGCATATGAACCATGTAATCTTTGGGCGAACATCCATCTTATGAAATATTGTCTCCCCTGGAATGTATTCAAAAAAGACCATTCTAATCTCCTAGCCTAGATAGCATCTCTTCCACAGACAATACTGTCTCTTCTCCTTTAAAGCCTAGTTCATGCCCAATCCTTGTGATCTGAGGAGGCAATAAGAAGCATCTTTTCAAAGGATCAAATTCAGAGAAGATTTGTCTTGTACTTCCATCTAGAAGAATCTTGCCTTTATCCAAAACTATGGCCCTTCTTACATATTTGCCAACAATTCTCATATCATGAGTTATTATTATGATGGTATGCCCAGTTTCATTCAATTTTGAGAGCATATGCATCATGCTCTCTGACCCAAGATAATCTTGACCTGTTGTGGGCTCATCTACAACAAAGATTTCAGGCTTCATGGCAAATATAGATGCAAAGGCAACTCTCTGCCTCTCGCCTTTTTTAAGCAGAAAAGGATGATGCTCCTCGAAACCATCAAGACCTACAAACTTTAGCGCCTCAGAAACTCTCTCGCTAATCTCCTCTTTTGATAGCTTTAAGTTCTTAAGACCATATGTAACTTCATCTTTAACTGAAGTGGCGAATATTTGATGGTCTGGGTTTTGGAAGACATAGCCAACTATCTTTGCCAGCTTGCCAGTAGTTTGTTCTCTCGTATCAAGACCTTTGATCAAAACCCTTCCAATAGTTGGCTTCAATAAGCCTATCAGATGCTTAGCCAATGTGGTCTTTCCTGAGCCATTTTGCCCTATTATCGCCAGAAACTCGCCTCTTTTAACGGTGAGATTTACACCGTTAAGTGCCTTCACACCATTAGGATACATATGGTGCAGATCCTCTACGGTTATAACTTCTTCTTTACCTTTATCTTGAGATAGATCAAAGTTTGTATGGTGCTTTTTAATAAGCATTTCAGGAAAGGCAGATCTAAAATCTTCCTCTTTTATAGGGAAGAATTTAGGGGAGAATCCTTTCTTAATAAGAGAAAGAGCTAGCTCACAGACTTGAGGAGGTCGAACGCCCAGTTCAAGCAAATCTGATATTCTGTTAAATACTTCTCTAGGAGAGCCTTCTAAAGCTATCTTGCCATCCTTCATAACAATGACTCTGTCTGCATACTTTGCTATTTCTTCAGACCTATGCTCTACCATTATTATTGTAGTATTGTAATCCTTTCTAAGCTTTGCAACCGTTGAAAAGACTTCCTCTTTTCCAACTGAATCAAGTTGAGAAGTTGGCTCATCAAGGACGAGAATCTTAGATTTCATAGCAAAGACTCCTGCCAAAGCTAGCCTCTGCTTCTCCCCTCCAGATAGAGCATCTGTCTCGCGCTTCTCATAGCCTTCTAGGCGCAAGGCTGAAAGAGAGTAAGAAACTCTTTCTATAATCTCCTCTTTATCGAGACCTAGGTTTGATGGACCAAAAGCTACATCTTCTTCTACTATTGTTCCAAATATCTGACTTTCGAAGTCCTGAAAGACCATGCCTACATGAAGGGCTAACTTTTGAGTTGGAGTATTAAAAGCTGGAAGACCATCAACTATAACTCTTCCTGAGTATTCGCCTCCTTCAAAGTATTGAGGAACTAGCCCATTAAAGGATAAACAAAGAGTAGTCTTGCCAGAGCCTGTTGCCCCCATAATGGCTAAAAACTCTCCCTCTTCTACATGAAGATTAATACCACATAAGGCTGGTCTGTCAGATTTAGGGTATTTATACCAAAGATTCTCTACTTCTATGATCTTCCTTGGCATGAGATTCCCAGCTAAATAAAAAGTGAAGAGTGGTATAAATTTAGATGTATCCTGCCTTCTTCACTATCTGATTTGCAACACCAGCTATAGCTACATTCACGAAGGAAGCTACAACAAGAGGTATAACCGTTACATAAAAGAAGCCTTCGCCAAATATCGGGACGAATGCTGCTGGAGCCACAACACCGTTAAAGAATACGGCCGCTGCTATTCCTACTGTCCAATGGATCTTCTTACTTGTCCATCTGAAGATCAATGCCCAAACTATCATCATAACAGCGATTAGTACGTGAAGAGGGATACTCAAAGGGAAGCCAACAGTAGAAGCTGTGAGAATATGACCAAGAGATATGACTATAGCGCCTTCTAAATAGCCCCAAGCAACTGCCGAGAAGTATCCAGGAAGCGAATCCAAAGCAACAGTTCCGGTAGGGCTAGGAATCTTTATGAAAGAACCTACAGCGCCTAAAGCTATGAATATGGCCATCCTTGCTATCCTTTGGTGTCCAATAAGGTTGTTTTGCCTTCGCTTCAGTTTTTGTCATGTCGAATTAGTAAAGTTAAGCAATATTTAAGTTCTTTTAATTGTATTACACATGTAACGCATTGAAATCTTTATAGAAACCAAGAGGATAATAAGAGGGTTGATAATCAGATGATATAGAATTGAGTATGCTGGGCTGCGGGCTCTCTAGAGGGTAAAGGAAGCAACAACCTAGTGATCTGGAAGGGGCAACGTGTATTGATATGTGATAAATGTTGTGATGAGCTTGGCCCAGAGCTAAGCGAAGACTTCTGATAGCATCTGATTGTAATACTTCATAAGAGTCTCGCCGTTTATGGCATCAAGATGTACTCTCCCCAGTAGTCTGGAAATGTTCCTCTTGTGGAGGATAAGGTCTTTTGGCACCTTGTTATTGAACTTTCCATAAGGTGCGGTCGCCGGGATTTGAACCCGGGTTACCAGCTATCCGCCTTCAAGATGGAGGGCTTACATGCTCATTAGAGCTTGATGTCCTAGACCAGTCTGGACGACGACCGCTTCTATTGCTTGAGTTCTGTTAGTAAGATAAACTTTATTTTAAATTTTTAGGTTATATTAAGCAAGAATAGTAACAAGATTAAAAGGGGGGGACCATCTTGATGGAAGGAATCCAAATGCGACATGAGAGTGTTGGCGTCAAATCTATTCTAAGGATTATCGAAATCTTTGGAGAGCCATCCAAAATATATGACTTATCTTTAGTAAAATCCAAGTTTCCTGCCTTTCCCTCTTTTTGCTGAAAATATCTGCCAACTTTTTTGGAGGATATGTTATTCGATATTATGCCTAGGCTGGAAATATATCTTAAGATCATTCGCAAATATAATCCACAAGTTAGACCTGCTATCGACCCATACGTATCTACGCAGATAGGAGTTTTTCAAAAATTTTAGTGATTGGGAAATAGGAAGACTCCTTGGCTAACCCTGATTGCTGCATCAAATCTTTTACTGAAGAGGTATAAGATACAGCTTAGATGTGAGGCATTTTCAAGAACTCAAAAAAGTAAAAAAGTGTTTGTAATTACTGCTGGTTTTGTGCCACGCAGCATCTTTTTGTAAAGAGTCATAGCAAGGGTTTAGCATCTTTTTTGAACAAAAAAGGTAGTTCATTGGTTGAATCTTCCCGAAAAAGAACTTTCTATAGCATTGCCCATTTCCACCCTGAATATCTAGGTCATTATTATGATTACGTGGAGAAAAGCGAATAGATTACCATCAAATTTTAAGACTCTGTAGATTCATATACCAAGGTAGAGCCTTTGTGCCAAGAATCTAGGTAAGCCAGCCCCTACAATCTTATTCGCTGCAGATTCTACATCATATTCTATCAATTTATGCTCGACTTTTACATCATTGTTATCGATAGTTAATATTGCATAGCATGCTCTAGGATCGTTCGAGCGTGGCTGACCGATACTTCCAGGGTTGAATATGATTCCTTTGTCAGATTCGTATAGGAATGGTATATGAGTGTGCCCTAAACCTATCACATCGGCATTATTTTTTGATAAGTAATAATCGAATAGGCCTTCATGAGTATCTGGCAATACATACTCAAAAATAGGATCATCAGGGCTACCATGAACGAATAGAATTCTAACAGCATCTACCTTTAACTCCATCTTTTTTGGTAGTTTCTTTATGAAGTCAAAATTTTCTCTCTTTAAGTTTGAGCGAGTCCAGAATACGGCTCTTTGAGCATCCGGATTGAACCATGAAGCATCTCCTGTTACAACTGCATACTCGTGATTTCCCATGACGCATTTAACATTATTTTCTCTAACCCACTCTACAACTTCATTAGGGTTTGCACCATATCCTACCAAATCCCCTAAACAGTAAATAGACTTCTTGCCAAGATGCTTCATAATAGCGTTGAGGGCATCAAGATTGCCGTGAATATCAGAGATTATCGCTAATTCTCGCATAAACATTATCAATATGCTTTAAGAATTCGATCAATAAAACCTTATAAGAGATTAGTTCATGCTAATATTGTGGTGTGTATGGTACTAGGTGATTACAAAAACTCTCCAATCATAAAGAGAAACTCTCTTTAATGAGAAAAATCACCCTATGGTTCGAGAAAGATGAGCAAAGAATCGTCAAAGCACTTTCAAGGGTCTTTATACCCTTTATATGAGCCTAAAAAGATAGAGGATAAAGTAAGAAGTTATTGGAAAGAGGTTAATATAAAAAAGATAATTCTAAAGGAATTAGAAAATAAGCCTCTAATAGGCTATGTGGAAGGTCCTCCAACTCTTAATGGCGAACCTCATATAGGTCATGTCAGAGGAAGGGTGATCAAAGACCTTTGGTATAGGCAACTAGTAATGAAAGGACTGAATGTAATCTTTAGAGCAGGGTGGGATACCCAAGGTTTACCAGTTGAGCTTCAGGCTGAAAAGGAGCTTGGACTTAAAGGGAATAAGGCTGAGAACATAAAAGCTGTTGGTGAGGCGGCTATAATAAATGCATGTAAGAGCATCATTGAGAAATATTACAAATCATGGTACAAAGCTGATGAACTCTTAGGCATGTCTATGGATTATGACAAAGCATACTGGACATACAAGGATAATTACATAGAAAGGGAATGGAAGTATTTGGAGAAAGCTTGGAAAAAGGGTCTATTAGGGGAAGGTTATCGTGTAGTTGCTTATTGCCCGAGTTGCCAAACATCCTTGAGTCAGAGCGAAGTAGCCCTTGGCTATGAGTTGGTTGAAGACCCTTCTCTTTACTTTAAGATGAAGCTAAGGGATGAAGACGCTTACATAATACTATGGACAACCATGCCTTTTACGATAGTAACAGACGAGATGGTAGCAGTCAAGCCTGATGCTGATTATGCCTATATTAAGGTTAAAGATGAAACTTGGATAATAGGAGAAAAGAGAATTTCATTTCTGATGAAGGAGTTAGACATAGAAAATTATGAAATCGTAAAGGTTGTAAAAGGATACGAATTAGAAGGAAAAAAGTATGTTCATCCTTTAAAAGATTTGATACCCCAACAATCCTTGCTGGATAAAGAGAATTCTGTTCATAAGATAATTGCTGAAGACTTTGTCGATATAAATACAGGATCTGGTCTCATTCACATCTCTCCTGCAAATGGAGAAGAAGATTTTCATGCTGCTATGAGAAGGAATGTCAAAATCTTTAACCCTATAGATGATAGAGCTTGCTTTACAAAAGATGCTGGAATATTTGAAGGGATTTTTGTTCGCGACGCTGATACCAAAATCGTTGATTTATTAAAAGAGAGAAAGATGTTATTGAAGATCAGTGCAATAGAGCACGAGTATCCAACGTGCTGGCGATCACATCACAAATTAGTCTGGTTAGCAAGAAGAGAGTACTTTTATTGGGTAGATAAGCTTGGAGATCTAGCAGTTAAAGCTGCTGAAAATGTCGAATATTTTTTTGAACCTCCAAAAAACAGATTTCTAGAGATAATAAAGGAAAAGGTTCCTTGGTGCATATCACGAGAAAGAATATGGGGTACACCGTTGCCGATATGGATATGTAGCAAATGTAATGAAAAGATACCTGCCTTCAGCAAGAAGGAGATAATTGAAAAAGCCATCGATCTTCATGATCAAGACTTTGAGTTGCACCGCCCTTGGTTGGATGAAATTGCTTTAAAATGCACAAAATGTGGAGGAAAGGCTTACCGTGAACCATTCGTGTTGGATACTTGGCATAACAGTGGTGCAGCACCTTATGCATCCTTTACTGATGATGAATATAAAAGTTTGGTGCCAGTTGAATTCTTGACAGAAGGAATAGATCAGACAAGAGGATGGGCTTACACTTTATTAATAGAAAATGTAATCTTTACCGGAGAGGCAAAAGCACCTTACAAAGCCTTCCTTTTTACTGGCCATGTCTTGGATGAGAGAGGCAGAAAGATGAGTAAGAGTTTAGGAAATGTTATAGATGCAATAAATGTGTTGGAATCTGAATCAGTAGACATCCTTCGCTTTTACTTAATCTGGAGGAACAACCCGTTAGACGCCCTTAACTTCAGCCTTAAAGAAATGAACTCAAGACCATACCAAGTGCTAAGCACTCTATATCATATGCACGTTTACTTTCAGCAGAATAGTTCTTATGATGGCTATGATCCGGCAGTTAATACGCTAAGTTGGGCTTTGAATAATGAATTGTTAAAACCTCAAGAATTTTGGCTTCTCTCGAATCTTCAAAGCCTTATTGATAATGTCTCCAATGGTTATAAGAACTGCAGGTTTAACGAAGCTGCTAGGGATATAGAAAATTTCATAATAGAAATACTGAGCCAAAGATATATACCCATGACAAGAAGTGAGATATGGGATGACAGCAAGGAAACTCTTAACAGAAGACTTGCTATCTATTCTGTCCTTGATCACGTTCTAATAAACTTAGACATTTTGCTTCACCCAATATCTCCGTATTTAACCGAATTCTTATACCAAAATTTTGGCACTAGTCGTGAAAAACAAAAAGCAACCATACTACTTGAGAATTGGCCTAAACCGAATCCTGATTTAATGAATAAACAACTTGAATCAGAGTTTGAACTAGTGGATGATTTGACATCTTTGGCCAATAGCGCAAGGATGAAGGCAAGGTTAAAGAGGAGATGGCCTCTGAAGAAAGCAACATTTCTAATGCCTAAAGAGAAGATCGAGAAGGTTGAAAAGCATAAAGAGCTATTAAAAAAGCTTATAAACGTTAAGGATATCATCTTAACAGAAAGTCTAAAAGAGGCAGAAATCGTACCAATCATAGAGCCAAAGCATGCTATTCTAGGTCCAAAGCTAAAAAAGAAGATGCCAAATCTCATGAAATTGCTTAAGTCCAAGGATTCTTTCGAGATCTATGATCAAATAAGTGGAAAAGGCTTCATCGAAATAAAGATTGACGATGAATCTTTCAAAATCATGAAGGACGAATTGGAGACAAGTTATTCTTCAGATGAAAAGCATCTGATTTTGGAGAGAAATGACATAATAGTATCGTTGGATATAGAAAGAGATAGAGATCTTATAGTTGACGGGCTAATAAGAGATTTAGCAAGAAGGTTACAGAACCTTAGAAAAGAGAGAGGTTACAATCCTACAGATATCATTGAAGGAGCTTACGTAGCAAGTTCTGATGATGAGTTCTTAGATTACATAAAGTCGAGGCTGAACGATTTAGCCTTCTTAGCAAGAGTGAAGAAGGTTCACACATCAAAAGAACCCCTTGAAGGCGTGCATTGGGTCGATGTAGAGATGGATGATAGAAAGATAAAGATATCTGTAGAATAGAAATTAATTTCATAAAAGGTCATGATCAAGGCCGGGTCAAAAACTTTTTCACTAATTTTTAATAGCATCGGTAAAATCTGAGCTTTTATCTCGAACCAAAATTGAATATTGTATGAATCTGGAATCCTTAAATCTTATATTTGTAAATATAGAAGGGTTAGGAGGGATACATTGAGCCTCAAGGCTATAACGTCCTTATTTTTGGGCTCAGCCCTCTTAATCTTCATGATCTGGTATGTTGATATCGGGAACCTCTACAATGCCATCATGAGGTCGTCTCCTATTTGGCTCGCATATTATTTACTATTAATGTTGCCATTCTTTTTGCTTAGGGCATGGCGCTGGCGGATGCTTCTGGTACCTATAAAGAGTTCTGTCAAGCTTTCAAATTCGTTTTGGATAACTATGATAGGTTTCATGGTCAATGTGATAATCCCTCTTCGATTGGGTGGAGAATTCGTCAGAGCCTTCGCTATGGATGGTAAAGAAAAGACAGGTTTCTTCCAATCTTTATCCTCTGTTGCCGTTGAGAGAGTTTTAGACCTTCTTGGAATAACACTGCTAGGGTTGATAGGAATATTCTTGCTTCCAAAGGAGGCTATAATGTATTTGCCAGCTTGGTCTTTGGACGCTCTTAGAATCGTTGGCATATTCGTAGCAATAACTCTATCGGGCTTGATGCTTGGCATAAGGTATGAGAGACGCTTACTTTCTTTGGTTAGACAAATACTTTCTGCTATCCCTAAGTTGCCGTACAAATGGCAGGAGAAACTTATTAATTTCTCAAAATCTTTGATAGATGGAGCAAAAGGATTGACTCATAACCCTCCAACATTTTTTTCAACTTTGATTTCGACTTTTGTTATATGGTTCATGGCCTTTTTATCCACTTTCTTGATATTCAAAGCCTTCAATTACGATGTTCCCGCGTCTATAATCCTTCTTGGTAGTATGCTCGTCCAACTTTCTTTCATCCTTCCTGCACCACCAGGTAATATAGGAACTTATGAGGTATTTTGGAGTGCCATATTCATCGGATTAGGTCTATCCCGCCTTGATCTAATACTAGCAACAGCTATTGTAAGCCATCTTTTGAGTGATGCTTTCATCATAGGCATGGGATCTATAGGAGTAACGTCCATGGGTCTGTCTTTTAAAAAAGTCATGAAGATGAAGCCTACTCAACAACGCTGACAGAATTTAGCAATTATAAAGAGCATAATCTTGGAAATCTTTTGACTACTGTACCTATCTCAATTACATAAGGTACCAAATCATCCAAAGGGCTTTTTTGAAGAATAGGTGAGAGCAGATCCTTCTGTAAAGTTTCGTTTATATCTGAGCCATAAGCCAATGGAGATGTTGATGGCAGTACTGTTATAGTTCTTTTGCCAACTTTACCATTTAGAAAAGCCTTGAACCTATGCTTAACTCCCAGATCATCTTTTATTGCTATCGATGGATGTTCATGACCCATTATAACGTGCTTAGCCTTCTCTTCTTTCTCTTCAAGTTCGAGATGACCATGCAATAATGTGTAGCCATTGATGGAAAGGCTTGGCTGAAAAAGTTTTACATTCATTTCTTTGAGAATAAGAATTATGTAATTATCGTGATTTCCTCTAACAATCGAAGGCTCAGCCCCTATTTCACGAATACTTTGAATCATCTTCTTCACTGAGTACCATTCAGCCTCGCTAGGCTTTCCAAATTCATGCTTAAAGTCCCCTAAGATTATAACTTCATTACAACCTAAATCTTTAACAGGAGTTAGAACAGAGTTTACGATCTTTGGAAAGATAGAAGTTGGAATATGAATTCCCTTGCTCTCTTGCTCATCTTCTAGACCTAAATGCAGATCAGAAACTATCAGCATGCTCTCCTTTTCTATAAAAAGAGCTGGCCAGGGTGAGGCTATACTTAATCCTTTGGCAATCTTTATGGTCTCAGTAACCATTACCTTACATCTTCTCCTTTATACGCCTCATGACGCTATCGTACAAACTCTCTAACAAAGCTCTTTTATCTGCCATCAATACTACATCGCTATAACCTAAAAGAATTAAATCGTGAGTGAAGGGTGACGGTAAATCAAATTCTGGACAGACAATGAACCTTCTAGTTCCCAATTCAACATCTCTCAACACATTTTGAGCTGTAGAAACATCCATAAGATCCTCGATGATCTCTCTATATGTCTCCTCCAAAACAGGAAATCTGTCTAGCTCTTCACATAAATTGATCAAGATTTGGGCATTTGCTTGTTGCCTAGCCACTGTTATTTCATGGCCCTTATAATTTCTTAGCACCATTAGAGCCCTTGTAGAGCAGTGCCTGAAGCGTCTCTTTACCATTTCTGTTCTTTTTATAGCTTCTATTAACTCGTTTCTTAAGTTCTCAGAATTTATTGTGTTTAACAACCATGAAGGATTTATGCGAAATCCTCTAGGCAAAGTGAGCATAAATCCACTATCACTAACAGTCACCATGATATTTCTATTGATGACCATCATCAATCTATGGGCATAGGCCCTAGAAAGAGCGTCGTTGACTCTTCTCCCAAATACACAGTTGAATATTATGTTCTGCCTACCATCCTGGTCCAAATAGTTCTCCACAACTATATTCTTGTTATCAGGAAAATCGTCTATGCCTAATAGCTTTATGAAATCGTATTCCGCCTTCATGTATCCTACAATCGCTTTAGAAGCATAATCATCTGAGCGTGTTTCTCTAGCAACAAAGGATTCTATATCCTCGCTCTTTACCTTATTTTTGATCATCCTAAATATCTTGCTTCTGAAACTTCCTATCGCTTCGCCAAGATCAAAGCTGAGAGGTAGCATTTCACTAAACCATGTTGGAACTGTAGGCTTCCCCTTCTCTATCGGAACAACGTATGCCCTTAACCCTCTTGCATACTTGAACTCATAGGTCTTTCCACCCAGGATGAATACATCTCCCTTTGAAAGCCTTTCAAGGAACCCCTCTTCTATCATTCCTACCCATCTACCAGACGTTGTAAATACTCTTACTGCTACTTCATCTGGAATCGTTCCTATATTTGTTGCATATATCACCCTTAGCAAAGCGCCTCTTCTTCCAAAAGTATCATCATTCTCATCGTACCAAATCTTACCATAAACTCGAAAATTCTCTAAGCTTTGATAGCCTCCACTAAGATATTTTATGACCCTTCTCAAATCTTCTTTAGATAGATTATGATAACAGTAACTTCTTGTTATCAATTTATAAGCTTCGTCAACAGTCCACTTTCTCTCTATAGCCATGCCAACTATGTGCTGGGCCAAAACATCTAAAGATAGCTTTGGAATGTAGACCTTATCCAGATTTCCTTTTAACGCTTCACTAACTATCACTGCATCCTCGACTAAATCGTCTCTTTCCATGGCAATCATTATACCTTTAGACAGCCTTTCTAGTGTATGGCCTGATCTTCCAATCCTCTGTAAGCATCTTGAGATGGATTTTGGTGATCCAATTTGAACCACTAAGTCTATGCTGCCAATGTCTATACCAAGCTCAAGAGAAGTAGATGTAACTACTGCCCTCATCCTGCCTTCTTTTAACCTCTCTTCTACGTCATGCCTAATTTCACGGGAAAGAGAACTGTGATGAGCAGCAAGTTCATCAGCATCAACAACGTTCAACTTTGATAGATGATAAACTACCCTTTCAGTTCCAGATCGAGTGTTGGTGAAGATCAAAGTAGTTTTATGCTTCTTGACTAAATCCCGAATTCTTTTATACATCTTTTTAGTGGCATAGTCTGCTGGAGTATGAACAAGATCAGAAACGGGGGATGTTGCCGAAAGTTCTGTAGGCTTAACAAACCTCGCATCCACCATTATACAATCTCTTTCTTTACTATCTTTATAACCAACTAAGAATCTAGCGACCTCATCTAGTGGGTGTATAGTGGCAGATAGGCCTATCCTAACTATCTCTCTTCCACATAACTCCTCCAACCTTTCCAAGCTTAATGTGAGATGAACCCCTCTCTTAGAAGATGCAAGTTCATGTATCTCATCAACTATAACCCATCTTGTACTCTTTAGTTTCTCCCTGAACTTCGGTGCGCACAAGAGAATGGCGATGCTCTCAGGAGTTGTCACAAGTATGTGAGGAGGTTTTCTTAGCTGCCTTTGCCTCTCCTGAGTAGTCGTATCCCCAGTCCTAACCCCTATCCTTATCTCCTGAACCCTTATTCTAAAATCTTCTTCAGCTATCTTTTTTATCTCTCTTAATGGTATAAGTAAGTTCTTGTTAATATCGTTCACCAAAGCCCTTAAAGGCGATATGTATACACAATAAACACTATCTTCGAGCCTTTTTTCCTCTGAAAGAAGAAAAAGTTGGTTTATTATTGATAAAAAAGCTGCCAAAGTCTTTCCAGACCCTGTAGGGGCAGCTATGAGAACGTTCTTCCCCTTTTGGATCTCTGGAAGGGCATAAATTTGAGGCAAGGTGAATGAATCAAAATTCCTTTTGAACCATTCTCTAACGTAAGGTCTCATCGATCCATAAATTTCCTCAACTTTATGTGCTTGTTTTAGGGTTGCAAGAGGCATTATTAAGAGATCCTAATTATAATTAAAAAAGGCTACTATTGAATTTTTATAAAATTATCCGACTAGAATTCTCTTCAAAAAACCATTCCTTCCTAGCCTTATTTCTCTGATTAGGATTACAAACCCAAGGATTATAAATATAGAGCTGATTAATTTCGATGCCAACAAATAATCACCAAATAAAACAAAATCGTCAATCGATTCTGTAGAAAAAGGGTAGATCAGAGGATTGTATTCATGATGAAGGGTATCTAATAGAACATGCCCAAGAACTCCTATAAGGCTCGATATTATCAAAGATTTAGAGATAACGCTTTTGCTATTCAACTTTTTGTAATCAGGCAAGATAAAACCAACAATTCTTGGATAAAATGAGAAAGATATGAAGATAGAAATTAAAAGACCTAGGGTTGCAGAACCCAAAATGCTGTGAAGAACCAGCCTATCTATTTCACCTTTTGAAATAAGAAAGATGATTGGAACTTCAAGGTCTGGAACCATACTACTAACTATCAAAGCTGAGAAGTTCAGATTAAACTTACTAATTCTATGAATAATGTAAGCTGAAAAATAGTGGAGGGGTGTAATTGGCATTTAGATCAATCATTCAAAATAATTCGTCCAAGGATTTTTGAGAGCTTAGAAGAGAGGTTGCATCGTATCCTAACCTTTTCAAATAACTTGCAAGCTCTGAGGAGAAACCATGGACGGTATAGACCTTTTTTGGCTCACATTCCTTGACAAATTTGATAAGTTCATCAAAGTCACAGTGATCGCTAAGCGGGAAGGCATAGTCGAAGGACATGGCATACTTATAGTTGGGCTCCATGCTCCAACCACTGAAAGCTATAGTAACTGCATTATACCTTTTCTTTAAACTTTTTATAAAATTCGTTCTTCCACTCCACATAGTAGAGATCAAAATCCAAGGTCTTCTTTTTAACAAATCCTTCTCAACAGCTTCCTGATAAGGAATGAAATCACGAAGCTTTATGCCTAGCTTAGAGTAAGCATAATTCATTCTTTGCACGGATTCGTGCACATAGATAGGATCCCAACTTGAAAAAAGATAAGATAGAATTTGAGCTTTTCCTAAAGGATAGCCCATTAGTACAACTGGTATTCCTCGGGAGAAAAGGTCTGAAACGAGTCTGTTGACTTCATCTAATAATTTTGCCAAAGGTGGAAAATGAAAACTGTTTTTACCATAAGTGGATTCAATTATCAAAATATCACATTTCGTGCTTTTACCCTTATTCAAAAAAGCTCTTGGTCTTGTGGCAAGGTCTCCTGTGTAGAGAATTTTTCCATCTATTAGCAAACTGCGTGAGCCTAGTATATGCCCGGAGTCTATAAGCTCAAACCCTTCTAACTCTTGTTTTGTCCTTCCTATATCTATGCCCCTCTCCTTCGCAAGTAAAGTTGTTTCTTTCGACGCTAAAACTTGAGTATCATCCTTTTGAGGATGGGCATGATCTATATGAGCATGGGATACAAAGACTAGATCTGTATCTATCGCCTTACAAGGATCTAAAGCTATCCTCATATTGCGGTATTTTATCAAGATGCCATTGTCATTAGATATGGAAACTCTCATGCCAATCCTTAGTGTCAAATTAAAAGGGACATATTTTTAAGCTATATTTAGTAAAGATTTAGTGATAACAACATGCCCATAAAAATTGGATTGATCGGAAAGACGAACACAGGTAAGACAACTTTCTTCAATTCGGCTACGCTTCAAACAGCGGAGATATCTACTTACCCTTTCACAACAAAGACTCCAAGTGCAGGCATAGGAAGCGCTGTAACTTTATGCGTCTGCAGAGAGTTCAAAGTTAATGACAATCCTAAAAACTCTTACTGCATTGATGGATGGCGTTTTATACCTATAGAGTTGATAGACCTTCCAGGGCTGATAAAAGGCGCTTGGGCAGGGAAAGGCTTAGGAAATCAATTCTTGTCAGTTGCAGCCCAGTCAGACGCTTTATTGCATATAGTAGATGCATCAGGCAGTGTAGACGCTGAGGGAAGAATTACAGAACCAGGGACCGGCGATCCACTTGCCGACATAGGAGATATAGAAGAAGAGCTTGTGATGTGGTATCTGAAGCTCATCGAAGGGAATAGACCCAGAATCTCCAAGCTGATGAGGTCTGGGTTTGACTTGCCCAAAGCGATTATAGATGTGCTAAGGGGAATAGGCATTAAGGAGAACCATGTAAAGATGGCTTTGAAAGAAGCAAAGCTAGAGGCCAAGGATTTTGAGAATTGGTCAAATGATGATACCAAGAGCTTTGCATGGGTATTAAGAGATATATCAAAACCAACACTTATAGTTGCCAATAAGATGGATCTTCCAACTTCTGCTGAGAATTTTAAAAGAATTCAAGATGAGTATTCTGACATGATAGTGGTCCCTGCTAGTGCTGAGGCTGAATTAACATTAAGAAGGGCTGAGCAAAAGGGCCTTATCAAATATGTCCCAGGGGAGGAAAGGTTCGAGATCTTAAATCAATCAGCCCTCACAAATAAGCAGAAATGGGCTCTAAACTACATTAGAAAAGCGGTTCTAGGAGAGTATATGCGGACTGGAGTGCAATTTGCTGTAAACGTTGCAGTATTTAAACTGCTTAGGATGAACAGCGTCTATCCTGTATACGATCCCCAAAAGCTATCTGATAAGCAAGGCAACGTGCTTCCAGACGTTTACTTACTGCCTTCTGGTTCGAATGTATTGGATCTCGCGAAGGAAGTTCACACGGAGCTCGCAAAAGGTCTTTTATATGCAATAGACGCAAGGAGCGGCTTAAGGTTGCCATCGGAATACACCATAAAGGATAGAGACGTTCTCTCTATTATCTCAACTTCTAGGAAAAGACCCTGATAAATTGAAGAAATTACTTTGGCTGGGCAGTAACCTTCGCTCGGCTGACGCTAATTTCATCCAAGCTTCTTATAGTGGCTCCATGTTCACTCATAACTTTTGTTAGCTCTTCGTGAGCTATATCAGAGCCTCTTACGGTAAGTTTTATCGTCTCAGTCTTAACATCAACTTCTGTGACAGTTATATCGACCTCATCAACTCCCTTAACTTCACATAAAGCCTTGGATAGATCAAGAATCGTGGTCTCACGCGGTTTGAGTGAATCTATAACCATTCTTTTTATATGAACTGTCATAGCATTATGTTCAATATAGTAACATATAAACTCAAAGAAATATAGAATTAGTCAGTTAAGTTGCCCCCTATGAACTGAACAGCTTAGCCTTCAAACACTCACAATCATGAATTCTCAAGAATTGTTCATGAGGGTATAAAAACCATAAAGTTCATATTCGAGATAATACGAGATTCAGGCTCTTTCATGAGAAATGAAAAATTAGTTACGTATAAATTGGAGTTTTACCTATGTAAAAATTGGAGGAATAGAGTTCTAATCCGTTAGGAGGTAATGATATTATTACTTCCTTATCAAAGTTAAGAAAGTACCTTAGGATAGCAAGAGCGAACGAAATTGCAGAAAGATACCTTATAATGAATGGATTTGATGGTGCACTGGCGATACTAGGAGTGATAATAGGCTCCTATGTTGTGGGAGTGAATGATGCAAAGATTATATTAAGTGCAGGTATTGGGGTAAGCTTTGCCATGGGGATTTCTGGGGCTTGGGGAGCTTTTATGGCAGAGAAGGCTCAGAGAGTTAAGAACATTAAAGAGCTTGAGCACGCTATGTTTACAGATTTGAAGAACTCAATAATTGATCGGGCATCTATTGTGGCTGTTCTTTGGGTAGCCTTAGTCGATGCCCTATCTCCTATCATAACTGCTTTGATCACGCTATCACCCTTCCTTCTCGCTTTCTATAACATTTTGCCTTTAGGAGATGCCATGATGGCATCTATTATCTTGAACCTTGCTGTTCTTTTCGCTCTGGGTCTCTTCTTAGGGAGAGTATCAAAATCAAGCAAATTTAAACAAGGTATTCTGATGGTCTTGGCTGGCACAGTTACCTTGTTGTTCCTATTGCTTTTAGAATTAGAATTTTAACTGTCAATGATGGAGAACTCGATTGGTCAAATTTTTTTAATTTTTAAAGAAAATAGATGAAAGTTACATTTAATTAATTCGATTAAGCAAGATATGCTGACATTTGATGAGGAAGGGTCTTGCCTTTGTATTCATGGTCTTGGTTACATATATTGTTAGTGTTCTTCTTGGACTGAACACAAAAGAAGTCATAGCCCTAACAATCTTCTTAGCTATAGTATATGGGACTCTTCTATTCTGGAGATTTCGCTTAGCCTTTGGGCTATTGGGCATAACCGTGCTTTTGGCTGCAGGCTTGATCGACATTCCTACCTTGATAGAATTTGCAGGGATTGACATAATTCTCTTTTTAATGGGTATGATGATTGTGATAGGCTTCTTAGAAGAAAGGCATTTTTTCGATTACATAATAGAGAAAATTGTAGAAATGGTCGGGCCTAGGGGTTACATGCTTGTGACAATGATGATGATCTTGTCAGCCTTGTTTGCTGCATTAGTGGATGAAGTAACCTCTATTCTTTTTATGGCGGCCACTATGATACACCTCACAGTAAGGCTCAAGCTCAACCCCATACCTTTTGTCATCATGCTCGTCTTCGCAACCAATATAGGTAGTAGTGCAACTGTAGTAGGAAATCCTGTTGGAGTTATGGTCGCTTTGAGAGGTGGGCTTACCTTCATAGATTTCTTAAGATGGGCGACACCTATTTCCATTCTTGCTTTAGCTATTCTGATACCCATATCAATATACTATTTTTCAGGAGATATTAGAAGACTGGACGAACGCCTTAAGCTAGAAGTAAAGGAAGAAAAAAGAATAACGGAAGGAAGAGAGGTTGCATCAAGAAAAGGGCTTGTTACATCTGCTGTATTGTTTTTAGGGACTATAACCTCCCTCGTCCTCCATAGCTTCGTGGAAGAAGTCCTGCACCTTGAAAAGAATACCATGTTGCTTGGCACGGCTTTGGGTGCTGCGTCGATAGCCCTTCTTATAGAGCATGAGAAGGCTAAAGAACTTGTGGAAAGACGTGTCGATTGGTGGACTCTTGCCTTCTTCATGATGCTTTTTGCCAAAGTAGGAACATTAAGCTACGTTGGTTTGACCGACCGAATAGCCAGTGGGGCTCTCTCTTTGGGTGCTATTGGTGGAGAGTTTGGTATTTTAATGAATTTTACATGGATAATGGGTATTTTGAGTGCTCTTATGGATAATGTATTAGCTGTAGCGATAGCTGTGCCTATAATCCATGAGCTTGGTGCTCTGGGCGTGCATGTCTTTCCATTCTGGTGGGCTGGGCTTTTTTCTTCAACTTTCTTTGGTAACCTTACTATGATAGGCAGTACAGCAAACATAGTTGCTATTGGAATGATTGAACGTAGAAAGCTTGGTCATATCACTATGGGTTACTGGATTAAACCTGGCATTCTAGTCTCAATACCAACCTTATTACTCGCTATACTACTCCTCTACCTGCAGTTACCTTTGATGCCCAGCTGATAATATAATATCAAAGCTTAAACCGATGGAGGCTTACACCTTATTACGTTCTGCCCATCCTTTCTAGTTATCCATACTTCAAAGGAAGCATCTAAAAGTGCATCAAGGGTTAAATTCCAGGGGAAATGATGAGGGTCTGTTACGGCTATCTCATACCCACCATATTGTAGGCTTACCTTTCCATATTCGCCAACTATGTCTTTGAGTCTACTAACAATATCACGTAAAGGTGATTGCAAATCTTTTATAGTGCGCTTGGCAGCCTCAAGCTCTGCCTCATACTTTTTTAGATGGGATTCTAACTCTGAAATTTTCTTCTTCAATTCCTCAGCCTCTTTCTTAGGGACGGATTCCCTAAGTTTTTCTTCCAGTTCTTTCAATCTATGTTCAAGGGCTTGAGTTGAAGACGAATCATCTTTAGACATGCTCGCCACAAATAAAAAAGGCAAGCACTTACTTATAAATCTGCTATGTCTTTTGGGTCTTTAATTTACGCATTGATAAATCTTTCTCAGCTTCTTCTATATCTTTTTGGACATCTATGGCTCTCCAGAAGCAAGTGGCATACTTCACAGCTCCGAGCTTTTTTTCCTCAGCCAATTTAGGAAAGGCTGTAGCTTCTATATCGCCCTTCTCAGGGAGGTATTTGAAGATAGCATGGTTAAGGCAATAGACGCCAGCGTTTATCCAGAAGTCTTTTAGAATAGGCTTTTCTCTGAACTCTGTTATCTCGCCTTTATCATTTATCATAACAACTCCATAAGTAGACCTGAGGGGCACTAAGGCTATGGCCCCTATAGGTTTGTCAAAATGGCTCATCAATCTTGATAAATCCAAATCCGTTATAACATCGCCATTAAGGACTACGAACCTATCCTCCCCTTTTAGAAGATGCTCGCTATTGAGCAATGCTCCACCTGTACCAAGGGGCTCTTCTTCTACTGCATATCCTACCTTTACACCAAACCTTCTACCATTGCCCACATACTCTATGATCTTCTCCTTCAGAAATCCTACACATAGAATTACTTCAGATACGCCATAACTCTTGAGCCAATCAAACTGTATAGTTAGTATGGGCTTTTTAGCTATCTCTATAAGGGGTTTTGGCTTCTCTGTAGTTAATGGTCTTAGCCTTTTGCCATAGCCTCCAGCAAGAATTACAGCCTTCATAAGCTAATCATACATGTAATAGAGCTAAAAGCTATAAATCTTATGAAAAAGATTACAATATAGAGTATGAGATGAAGAGCATTACGAAGGTTAAGGATATTGTATTTATCAGTTTAACGAGCACGTGTAATGAGGGGCCTGCACAATCCTTCAGAGGGTCTCCAAAAGTGTCGCCCACAACAGCAGCTTTATGAGCTTCTGAGCCCTTGCCACCGAATACGCCTGCCTCTATGAGCTTTTTTGCGTTGTCCCAAGCAGCCCCTCCTGTATTCATCAAAAATGCAAGCAGTGTACCACTCACAGTTGCACTTATAAGGAAAGCTCCAACAGCTATCGGTCCTAGAAGGAAGCCTACCATCAATGGTACTATTACGACCAATAAGCTAGGGATGATCATCTCTTTCTGGGCCCATAATGTGCTTATGTCTACACATTTAGAGTAATCGGGCTTTGCATTTCCTTCCATCAACCCAGGTATTTCTCTGAACTGTCTCCTAACCTCTTCTACAACCCCGAAGGCAGCCCTGCCAACAGCCCTTATAGCGAAGGCGCTGAAGATGAAAGGAAGGAGTCCACCTATGAAAAGAGCTGCTATAATCTCCGGCTTGACTATGTCGACTATTACATTTGCCACATCTGTACCTGAAAGGCGGGCATAATCAGTAAGATAGGCTTGAAAGAGGAGTAACGCAGCCAGCCCTGCTGAACCTAGAGCATAGCCTTTAGTAAGGGCTTTTGTAGTATTACCCGCAGCATCGAAAGCATCGATCTTCTCCCTAAGGCTTTTCTCAGCACCAGACATTTCTGCTATTCCTGCAGCATTATCAACTATAGGCCCAAATCCATCCATACCAAGGATCATACCAGCAACCGAGAGCATTCCCATAGTAGCCACTGCCGTGCCATATACCCCACCTATATGCAAATTTATGCCAGTCTCAACGCCAAATAGCCTGCCAAAATAATATCCTATTAAGAGAGCCACTATTATCACTATTACTGGCAAGGCTGTACTCTCCAAAGCTACTGAATAACCACTTATGATATTGACCGCAGGTCCTGAGGTAGAAGATTTGGCAATCTCCTTCACAGGTCTATATCTTCTTGAGGTATAGTACTCTGTTATCAGAAAGATGAAGACGCTTGTCAAAACTCCTGTGAGAGTAGCCAAGTAAAGATTGATGCTTAATATTGTATTAGTTACAAGGAAGTAGAGACCAAAAACGACTATAAGGGTAGTAGCTATCATCCCATTTCTCATAGGGATCATAGGATCCTTAAAGTTGCGAGCCCTGATGAAAGGTAAACCAAGAATAGTCCCGAAGATGCCCACAGCTCTAACTAATAAGGGGAATATTGCGAAGAAGAAATTGCCTGTAAAAACAAATAGAAATACGCCTATTATCATGGCGCCTATGTTTTCAGCAGTCATGGACTCGAAAAGATCTGCCCCCCTGCCTGCAACATCGCCTACATTATCGCCAACATTATCAGCTATCACTGCAGGGTTCCTAGGATCGTCTTCAGGAATTCCTGCCTCGATCTTGCCCACTATATCGGCTCCTACATCTGCAGCCTTTGTATAAATGCCCCCTCCAAGCTGAGCGAATAGGGCTGAGAGGCTCGCTCCAAACCCTAGGCTGACTATCAGCTCTGGACTACCATAAAGATAAAAGAGACCAGTTACTGCTAAGAGACTCAGCCCTACATTGAACAAGCCCATGACCAAGCCACCGTAGTAAGCAAGTTTAAGAGGTCTATCAAGGCCATAATTAGCTGCGTAAGCAGTCTTCACATTGGCACGGGTAGCCACATCCATTCCTACATACCCTGCAAGTAGAGAGAAGGCTGCTCCGATTATGAAGGCGAATGAGAAGAAGGGGATGCCTTTGTGCCCAAAAAGATCGAAGGCTACGTAGAGAAGGATCATAATTATTATAGATATGATTGAGATGGTCTTATACTGTCTCTTAAGGTAGGCTTTTGAACCCTCTCTTATGGCATCATGTATCTCATTCATCTTTGGATTGTCGACTTCAAAGCGATTGATATACCAAGCTAGATATATGGCGAATATAAGAGCGGTAATGCCTGCTATAGGTGCTAATAATTGCCCCAATAACTTATCGATCATTTAAACTTCCCTTTCTCCTATCATAAGTTATCTTTACTACGAAATCCCTTCCCAATCACTAAAAGGTTTACTCTTTTAAATTTAACTATATCGCCTATGTAAAAATCGTTATATAATCACTAAAAATATACAATGAGTCTAGACGATAGGCGATGGTTTTGGGCCAAATAAAAGCAATCATACTCGCAGGATTGGTATTAGGTGCGGAGGAAAGAACACTTAAGGAGATAAAGAAGTTCGAGGGTGTAAAAGACGGTTTTATGGTCTATGGAGAATTCGATGGAGTCCTCATAGTAGAGGTTCCAAGCCAAGAGAAGCTCAATGCCCTGATTTCTAGAATTCGCCGAACAGAAGGTGTGACCAGGACTATAACTCTCGTAGCAATTTAGACTCCGATTTTATCCATAAGGGCTGCTATCATAAAAGGAAGTAAAGCCGTTGCTTCACCGTGAATTGTAACTTGTTTAGCTTTGGTTTTGACCTTTCCCCATGAAATTGCTTCTTTGATCAATGCTCCACTAAGGCTACCATCATACTCAACAGCTGTAGTTATGTAAACTGCATAATCTAATCCTTCTCTAAACTGATTCCACCACAAGACGTGATGCTTCGAGATTCCTCCTCCTATCATCAAAGCTCCTGTTGACTTTGCATCAAACACTATATCTGAAAGAAGTTGTTCATCTTTGAGTAAGTCTATTTTAAAGTCTTTATGAGTTTGTGAGAATAGCCATATCTGGCTCCCAATGGCACCGTCTGTCAATCCTGGTATGATTACAGGTATATCGTTCTTATAAGCCCAATAGAGAATAGAATGCTCATTATCTACAAACTCCCCCAGTCTTTTACATAACTCATTAGAAGATAACTCTCTTTTGCCCTCATCATATAGCTTTTTAAAGAAAGGCTGAAGTTTTTTTTCTAACATAGGACCATAAACTTCATGTGGTATGATTATGTTACCGAGCCTGTGAAAACTTTTTCTGAATAGCTTTTTGTCGTCCAATCCAAAGCTTCCTTCGTAATATTTCCCCCATGAACGGGCTAAATCGTGATCCAAGGTTCCACAAGTGGTTATTATCACGTTGAACAGTTTAAGCCTGATAAGATCTCTTAATATGCCTCTTAACCCTGTAGCAACGGGAGCTGCTGGAAAGCTCAAGAATTTTGTGCATGATTCATTCTTCACCATATCTGTTAGAATATTGACTCCTTCTGCAAGATGCCTCCCTACAAAGCCTCCAGAATTTCTCATTTCATCTATTATTGTTTCCACAGAAAAAGGTCTCTTAAGTTCTATATCTTGAACTGGTCTTAACTTTGATACTTTCATAGTTAGGACGAAATAGAATTCTTGACTAATATTATTAAAGCGTTAAGGAACCATTAGACATTATGAATTCTATTATTTCTTATGGGAGTTCATTTCCACTTAAAAATTTAATCGTTGCGCTAGAAATTATTCAACTAAAAGGTCATCTTTTTACAGAAATTCTTCAACAAACCGTTTTGGAACTCCCTTTTTTTCTATTTCCTCTTTAGCTTCAGAATCTGTCAAGCCCTTCTCTTTTAAGTTTGTAAAAAGGTTTGTCAGAGTCTCTTTTACCTCCCACGGATAGATGATCCATGCTTCTGTCTCTTCAACAAAATATTCAGGCTTAACAACAGACCATGGCTTGTAATGAAGTGTACAGATTCTTACTTCTTTCGCACCCTTTTCTTGGACATAATTTTTCACCAATTGCAAACTATGACCTAAGTCTGCAACATCATCGACAATTAGTACTTTTTTCCCGCTTAAGTTAGATAGAATTGGCTGGGTAATTTCTGGTCTCTCTTTTGTCTCTTTAATGCCACAGTAATATTTCACTCCCACTATTTCGCTTTCCACACCAAGTTTGTCAGATAAAATGGCCACTGGTATAAGACCTCCTCTTGAGATACCTATGAGAATGTCTGGCTCAAATCTACTCTTTTTTATCATTATAGTAAGCTTGGATAGCATCCTATCTATATCATTCAGGCTTGGCATTATGAACTCAGCTTTACCCAACTAAATTACCTATGGCACTATTCATGACATTAAAATATAAGGATTAAACACAATGGATCCTCTAAAACACTTATCTTTCCTCAACTCCATGCATGGACAAAATCAAGTTTTCATATTTGCATGATATTTTCATGCTCAAATGAAAATCTGTCAAAATTCCCAAAAAGCGTTGAACCCTAAAATGACTACAGAAAGCCAAATTTTAATCAGAAGCAACGTATGCCGTTAATTCTTATATGAGGCGCACCTTCAGAGATACAAAAACCTTTCTCCACGTTTGGGCGCAAAGTAGCTAACTTGCCTATGGCATCCACTCTTTGAATTGCGCTTCTTATGTTATCTACTACTTTTAATTGCTTAATAGGCTCATCCAATTTCTTGTCACGAATAAGGTACGCTATTTCAGGAATGAGTTCAAATTTTCCATCCAAAGTATCAACTTCAGCCTTAACCAAACCTTTCACATATATTCCATTCTTCGTATCCTCAAACATCTCTTTCAGACTCCAGTCAGAAGGTCTTATATACACATTGCTTACGGTAGGACGTGGTATATGGGTGATACCATGAGCATTTCCAGGCTTCTCATCATCCTTTGCAGTTAACCTTGTATGCAATAATCCTATATCGCCCTTCTTAATGAGAGTCTTTCTTGTTCCTCTAACACCTTCATCATCCCACGTAAAAGATCCATAGGCTCCAGGGATGGTAGGATTATCCTCTAAGACAAAGTCTTCATAAACGTCTAGACCATGGAAGAATTTTCCCTGAAATGTATCTGCCTCAAGCATATGAGCCACCTCATGGGCAAAAGCACCAGCAGTCTCGCTATCAAGTATTACTTTGAAACTTTTTCCTTTCTCAAGAGGTGACAGAAGTTTCGCCTTCAACATATCTTTCGCTCTAGAGACTAATTCATTAAGAATGTAATCCCAATCTCGTCCCTCCAAAACTTCTAAACCTCCTTTACCTCCTAATATGCGGCTTGCGAAACCCTGAAGGAAGTCTCTAATAATGAGGTAAATGGTAAGATCGGTGAGGGAAGAGTGCTCTCTAACGTCGGTACCCTCTGAAGTGACTAAAGTAGAATCGATATGATAATGTGACAACACTAATTCTGACCTTACATACAAAGCCCCTAACCTCGCCTTAAGTTCATTCCTAAGGCTTGCAAGAATTTCGTTAGCTTCCTCTACATCAAACTCCTTCTTTTCTTTATATTCGACCTCTCCTACTTCAGGGTTTACTGGCAATAGATTCACTTCTCTTTCTGCTAATCTAGCCTGTTTCAAAGCCAAATCAGACACCATTTTTGCACTCTGGGTGTCGATCTTACTTGCGCTAGCTACACCGTAACCTTCATCGATAACGCGACAGACAATCTTTTCTGATTGGCTCTCAAAGACATCCGAAGACTCTGACCTAAAAGCTAACTGAATTTCTTTATACTCTACCGTCTTAAAGTCAACATACTTTACTTTCGGTATTTTTTCCATTATTCGATGGAAGTCTGCCATCTATAATCATTTTTATCATAAGTTAGATATTAATTCTACTCTTACTTTTAGTTTGTACACAATTAATGTTTTCAAATTTTATGGTTTTTGCAGGTGTTAAACTTTTAGAGCGGCTTGCGTTTTTCTAACCTTGATCTGCTCTTGACGCTTTAACCAATCCTGAGCCCATCTTCTCATACATTCTTCTGAACAGAATATGTAGAGCTTGTTGACACAACAGGTATGCCTAGTGATGGGCTTTCCAGATATTATTCGATCACAAACCTGACATCTCAACTTTTTAAATCTTAAAGTTAATAAGTTGCTTATATGAATTTCGAGGTACAAAATTGGAAGAAATCAAACCTGTGGATGAAACCTTTATCACAAAAGCTATCATAAAGAAGGCTGCTGATGACTGGATAGAATTCTCAGAGTGCGATGTAATAGTTGTGGGCGCTGGTCCTGCTGGATTAACAGCATCAACCTATCTCGCAAAAAGTGGTCTTAAAACCCTAGTTCTAGAAAGAAGGTTATCCTTCGGAGGAGGCATAGGAGGGGGCGGCATGAGTTTGCATAAATTGGTGATAGAAAGTCCTGCTGATGGCATACTGAGAGAATTTGGTTGTAGATTGGAGCCTATCGATGATAATGATTAAATTTTAAATAGATAGCGTTGAGAAAGGAAGAATTCAGTCAACTATTAAGTAGGTTTGTGTCTTTTTTCGCTCTTTATAATCCTGCATAACCTTTTCTATTATGTTTAGATCCAATTTCCTAGACGAGTATGCCATCATAAAGGTATCTTTATTGATAAGAATTATGCCTGAATTGCATATTCTCTAGTATATAGTGACTATTACTTAATCGCTTCAGACTCTTGAAGTGTGAAGACAAACCTTGCGCCAGAAAACTCCTCAGTGCCTATGCGCTCCCATTTTATATCATAGGTTTTCGTAACTTGCTTTCCTACGATCTTTATCTTTGAAGGGAGTTGAGCGAATAATTCCTCAACCTTCTGAGGATTCTTGGTCATGAGTAGACTTCGACGTCTTTTCATCAAGTACTTAATTGCAACGTTTTTATGCTCATGCCCTTCAACAGGTATCTTCTCTTTCCCATCATCTATAATGAACTGTCTTTTTGTCATTTAATCACCATCTTAATTTCTAAAAGATAATTTATGTTGCTTGTTGTTAAAGTTTGTCTTACTTTTAGGTGCTATTTTGACCATACTCATCATAAGCTTAGATTGCTCCTTGCTCCTAGATTTCTAAGATTTCAATTATGCCAATAGTCTCACGACAAACAACGTAGATCAAAGGTGCCTCCTTTTGCTCTTTAACATAATCGTCCAAAGGTCCTTTCTTCTTGACCTCTACTTCTTTGATGACTTCTTTCATCTCTTTCAACCTTCTTTTGCTCACCCAATAATATGCTTCATCTTTTGTCCCTTTTGTCATCAATATGATGAGTCTGTCGGGGGCTCTTCGACCAGTCCTACCTCTCCTTTGAATGAACCTGATGGCGCTAGGAATGTTATCGTAGAATACGACACAATTACAGTCAGAGACATCCAACCCTTCTTCTCCAACTTGAGTTGCTGTAAGAATGTTGAATGATCCACTCTTTAATCCTTCGAGAGCCTTGACTTGCTCCTCTTGTGATTGCCCTGTCTTGCCACTCTTCCCTATCAATTGCCCTACCTTGAATCCTTTCGATGAGAGCTTATTGTAAATGTAAATACTCTCCACAGAATCTCTATAGCTTGCAAAGATTATCGCCTTCTCATCATTTTTTAACGAACTTACGATCTTCTCTAGCTCTTGAACCTTAGGATGCTCTATCCCTAACTCTAAAGCTCCTTTCGCAGTCTCGTAGGCTTCCTTCACACTATGGTCTTTCATCAAATCTCTTACTCCTATTCCTCTACTCCTTACGAACAATCTTTCAAAGAATTTCACAAAAGATGATAGACTCTGAGTTTCCAAAAGGTTCATGGCATGGGCCAACCTTATTGCTGAGAATAAGGATGATCTAATTTCTGATATGTTGCTCTTTTCCGCCTCTTTTCTCAATTCAAGAAGAGTCTTTAAGCTTACGAATTTTTCATCTCTAATCTTGAGTAATCCGGCATCTTCTAATTTCCTTAGCCTAATAGACAGAGCTTCTTTCAAAGCTCTTCTTATTTCAATTATGATAGGAGGGAGGTCAAGCCTTATCCACTCCACATCAGTTTTATATACGTAATCTTTAACATCTCTGCTCTTTTCATCCCTTGCCTCTATTTTGGCTAAATTGAGATGTTCCATAATTTCTTTGCTCTATAGTATTTGGCTTTATGAACTTATGAATTACGAATTCCTGCGTTTGGTCTGCCAATACATCATAAATATGGGTTATAGACTATTCATAACCGTTTTGGAAAAGATATTCCAAAGATTAAAATAATCTAAATAAAAATCCAGGATGTTATGATAGCTTAAATGAATTTTAAGGCTGAGTTACCTTAATGGCTTGTTCTGGGCACTGAGTTTCACAAGCCATGCAGTATATGCAATCGGGCTCCCTTATGGGGTCCGACTTCTTCTCAGACTTCGGATGGCCTGGAGTGTTAAACCAATCGAATACAGCCACTGGACAAACATCTATGCAAGTACCATCGCCATCACAAAGGTCCCAGTCTACAGCTACTATGCTACCATGTATGCCCAATACATTAGGCGGTTCAACAGGACCCCAGACATCGTGGCCTTCATGCTTACCCATATGTTTTCTATTGTTCTTGAAATTCGGATCTATAGGCATTTTTATCGGGCTTTAGATAGGATTTATCTAAATTTTAAACTTTATGGTCATCAACCGCCTGCAGCGTATATCACAATGGCAATACTCTAATGGAGAGATGATAAGCTCAACACTTAAGATTGGCTTAGAGAGAATACATAAAATTTGGATATAGATTCAAATTATGATTACTTTTCCGTAATGGACGAAAATCTTTAAAATCTTAAATCCCATTAAAACATTATTAGAAATAACATACGTTTAAAATAGGATGTAAATTTTAGACTTATTTATGTTTGTTTTATCTAAAGTGCAAGAAAAAGATTAATTTTTGCTTAGAATCAACCATAAAGGTTTATATAACCTATGTTATAAGAAGGATTGGTATGAGGCAAAAAATAATTCGCTTAATTGAAGTAGTCGAAGAGAAGGGCGTATTCGGCAAATGCTCATGCGGTGACGATGTATTATATTATTCAGACTCAGGGGTAAGGTGTAAAAAGTGTGGTAAGCTTTATGGTACTTGGTTCAAGAGGAAAAAGTTGGCGATAAAACATTCGGAAGAAACCCTTAAGAAGATAGAAGAGAGTGTAGTAGAGCCATTAAAAGAAGACCCGTCAGAGATTTACAATGAGCAAGAACTTTCTGATCTAATTTAGACCCTTTTTCTTTGTAAAGCCAATATCGCTTTTCTTAGCAAGCCCATCAAAAGGTATAACTCCCTGGGAGTAGGCTTGCCCTTTCCTAATAACTTTCTCATGGCTTCCCTCAGCAATGGTACTTTGTGTTCTTGAAAACCACACATTCTTGCCAATCTGATAGAGTATTTTATTGTTCTATCTTTGTCTTCTCTTGATGCCATCTCTTCATGGGCTTCGATTTTTTGCTTTGATATCTCGTATAACAGCATGGCAACAGAATGAGATATGTTCAATGTTCTATATTCTGTTCCAGTGTCTATGCTGACTACCAGATCACATTTCTTTAACTCTTCATTCTTAAGCCCTGTGGATTCACGTCCGAAGAGCAAGCAAAGGTTTCCAGAAAATTCTTTTAGATTTTCAGCGAGACCTTCAGGGGTTAAAGCCTTTCTTAAAACCTTGGAAGGTCTTTTTGTTGCTATAGCAGTAGTACCAACCACTATATCGAAACTTTTTATCAATTCATCAAAACCTATCGTCTTGGCTTTTTCAAGGATATCAACTCCATGAGATGCAAACTTCCTTGCCTTGCTTAGATCAACTTTAGGATTTATCAGCAATAATTCTTCTAAACCAAAGTTCTTCATGACTCTTGCGATAAGGCCAACGTTAACCTCATAAACAGGCTCTACAAGGGCTATTGAGAGTCTTTTCACGGCGCTAAACCCAAAATTTTTTACCTCCATCAACATATTTCAACATGATGGTTACAAACCTGCCAGAGAAAGCAAAGGCAAAATGGGCAGAGGCTACAGTTGCTAGAGACCCAGCCAAAAAGCTTCAGTTATTGAGGGAATTTTACTCTAGTTTTCCAAAGCATAAGGGAACTGAAAAGCTGGAGATGTCCATAAAGAGGCAGATGGCATCATTAGAAGAAGAATTAGAGAGAATAAAGACAAGACGAAAAGGTTCTTCTCGGTTAGAGTGGGCAATAAAGAAAGGAGAAATTACACAACTGGCCATAGTAGGAACTTTACATACATCCATATCTTTCTTCAACCTTTTGGCAAGATCTGACATAAAGTCTCATGAGACACTTATGAGGCCTATACTGGGAGTGTTTGAAGGACTTGATGTTCAATTCCAATTGATAGTTGCTCCTTTCGACAGAGGAATAAGTGAGGAAAAATTGGAGAGATTTATGAGTCTCTCTAGAAATACTGATGGTATATTGATAGTTTTAGGTCATGAACCATTAGATTATGTAAAAGATGTTATCGATTGGTTTGAACTGCATAACATAGACATACGCTCAGACCATCCTAAGGTTGAGATAATATCAACGCCAAGTGGTGGAATAAGAATGGTTGGTTCATCAGACTTTTGCAGTAAGAAAGATATCGTAGATTTCTTATCTGGTTATAAGATTAGAAACGCCATAATCAAGATAACTCGAGACTCTAACCTTGATGATGTTGAATCAGCGTTATTTGGGAGAATTTTGAAGAAGGCTATTCTTATCTCTTTAAGAAGGGATCGAATCAATGAATTAAAAGCTCTAATTCCTAATGTAATCTTTTTCGATTCATCTATCAACAAAGATGTTTTTGCATCGTATATTCTAGAAAGGCTTGGTTTGATTCGAGTATACACAAAGGGAGTAGGGGAGGAGCCAGAAAGAAGGCCTTTAATAATGAAGAAAGGAGTGAAGGCCATAGACATCGCTGAAAATGTCCACAAGGACTTAGCAAGATTCTTTCAATACGCAAAAGTATGGAGAAAAGATGAACTTGATGGCGTTAGGGTTGGTAAGAGCTTTGAATTAAAGGATGGAGATGTAATTGAGATTCGTGCTTTATAGCATTAGGCAAATTAACCACAATAAGATAGGATGAGTATGGAAACTCCTTATGAGCCAGCAGAGGATACTTTTCTACTTACCGATGCTATTAGAAGATATTCAAACAAGATCACTTTAGAGATAGGAGTAGGCTCAGGCTATATCACTGCTGAAATCTGTAAAAGAAATCCCTTCGTAGTGGGGACTGAAATCGATGAGAAAGCGTTAAAAGAAGCTCAAATAAGGCTAAAATCCCTCAATTTCGATAATTTTGAATTAGTGCTTTGTGATGGAGCAAGTGCTTTTCGTGAAGGATGCTTCGATCTTATAGTTTTCAACCCGCCTTATCTTCCTTCTGGAAAAATAGTATATAGAAATGTTGAGGGTGGAAAAGAGGGTATTGAAGTAACGAAGAGGTTCATAGAGCAATCCTTAAGGGTAATTTCAAAATCAGGATCGATGGTATTCATTTTATCTACTTTATCAAATTATGAAAAGATAATGAGAATGTTAAGGAAGATGAATTTTAAAGTGAGAAGAATAGCCAAGCGTAAATTGTTTTTTGAAGAAATTTTTGCATTAGAGGCATCAAAGATTGCATAATTCTTTAGCGATTCTTACCGATTCTTCTACTGTTAGTCGCTTAACTCTTTTTTGGGAAATCTCATGGTCTAATCTGTCCAGCATTTTCTCATAGTCTTTACCCTGTTTTTTACAGATCATCTTTAAAGCGTTAACAACCTTCTTCCCACGAAACGAAAATAGAAGTTTTATGCATGTAATAATTTCACCATTTATCCTATCTTTCTTTGGCTTTAATGATAGCATTAGAGATTTAACTCTAGGTCTAGGCTTGAAGGCTTCTCTATTAACTGTCATCAAAGGCTCTAGATCAAAGCTCGATCTTGCTATGATGGTTACAGCCCTATAATCCTTAGAGCCTGGTTGAGAAAGCAACTTCTCTGCAAACTCTTTTTGAAAATTCACTACTGCTATGTCAAAATCCTTCTTTATCAACCACTCTATGAATTCTTTAGATTTAGAATATGGTATGTTCGAGACTAGTTTGTTGAACTTATGCCTAGATTCAAGAGCGTCTCCATGAATCAAGTTTAGATTTTCAAATCTGCTCAGTCTTGATTTAGCCACCTCATAAAGTTCATCGTCTATCTCCCATGAGATTACCTTCTTAGCTTTATTACATAAAATCTCTGTTAAATTACCAGTCCCAGAGCCAAACTCAAAAACTATGTCATCTTTCGATACTTTAGCAAATTCAACCATTTTATTGAGTAGATGATCATCAATAAGTAAGTGCTGTCCTAAACTTCTTCTCTTCATTTTTTCACAAATACTGTTATCCTTGGAGCTTCAGAAATCTCTTCAACCAGTCTCTTTGCTATCAGTTTGATGGGATCTTTCAACCCTACCCTCTTTTGAATGTCATCAAAGCTTTCGAAGGGCTTCTTCTCTCTCTCTTCAAGGATCTGCCTCATGAGAGTTTTACCTATCCCTGGTATCAACTCAAGGGCGTGAAGCCTTGGAGTTACAGGCTGTAACTCGTTAAAATAAGTTACATATTTTTTCTCGTTCTCTTTGACTATCTTCTCACAAACTGTAGGCAGTTCATTTTTGGCATTATTCGTTAAATCTTTATACTCGAGCCTTCCAAGGACGCTTATCACCTTTGTTCTACCTTCCCTTGCAATGCAGATTCTCTCCCCAACCTCAAAGGTGACTCTGTTCATAGCCAGTATCTCTAGCAAGGTCAACCACTCTTCTCCTATGGCTTGGACTATAGGTCCTTCTCTTTCTTTTATGACAAAAGATTTGCCATGAGGGATAAAATCTAAAACGTAGGCATATTCTTCATACTTTCTAGAAGAACTTATCTTGTTCGACATTTTTTATCCTCTCAAAATTATCGATCTTCTCCAATCATTAGAATGGTCTTTTATTATTCTATTTGAGAGGGAGGGGGTTCTCTAATGAATCTTAAATATGAATCCTTAACGAATGAATTTATAATCATAAATAGAAAACCTCCCTTGATAATTTCCTTAATATTCATTTGGTGCATACCTAGATAATGGTAAGAGCCAATTTTATTATTTATGCTTTTTTGTGAGGTTTTTTGAAGCCATGAATTCATTCTTACATTTTTCAGAGCAAAAAACATAGCCACGATATAGAATAGGTTTCACTATCTTCCTGCTACAGTTAATGCAACGCTTTATGTATGCCTCATCGGCAACTTCTGCCAATTTTAATCTATCAGTAAGAGGCAGAGTATGTTATTAACGTTTTCAGCATTAACGCAAAGCTTATGATTGCTTTGTATGTAAAAATTGGTCTGAAAGCCCATGAAGGCCGTGCTACTTGATAAGACTGCACCGATAGAAGATAGGCCCTTAAGACTTGCATCCATAGAAAATCCTACTATCAGTAATGAGGAAATTTTGGTAAGAGTTAGAGGCTGCGGTGTATGTCGATCAAATCTGCACATGATAGAAGGAGACTGGTTAAAACGAGGCTTTCCTGCTAAGTTACCTATAATCCCAGGCCATGAAATAGTAGGCATAGTGGAATCTATTGGCAAGGATGTAAAGAATGTAGAGGTTGGAGATAGAATTGGAATTCAGCCATTATACCATTCTTGTGGTACTTGTGAATACTGCCTTACTGGAAGAGAGAACATATGCAAAAGGAAGGTGATAACAGGCCAGTCTGTGGACGGAGGATACGCCGAATATATCAAAGCTCATTATCAATTCGTGTATAAGGTGCCAGATGGATTAAGTGATGCTGAAGCAACTCCTCTCTTCTGCCCTGGTGTGACAGCATACAAAGCTGTAAAGTACAGCAACCCTTCCCCTGGCAAAATAGTTGCAGTATTTGGGGTTGGCGGTGTTGGACAAGTAGCCATACAGATTGCAAAGCTCTGGGGGGCTAAAATCATCGCTGTGAGCAGAAGCAAAAATCATCTTAGAATGGCTTCCAAGCTTGGAGCTTATTCTGTAATTTCACCTGAAGAAGAGGATGTTGTGAAATACTTCAAGAATATCAACTACGCTGACTCTTCTATAGTCTTTGCGCCTTCAGATAAAGCCATAGATCAAGCAGTTAAGGTAGTGAAACCTGGAGGTACTATAGTCTTAGCAGTGTCTGGGAGTATCAAAGAGTTCTTTTTCCATGAAGAAAAAATCGTCAGAGCAATAGTCATAGGAACAAGACAAGACATGCGCGAAGTCCTTAAGATAGCAGAAGATGGAGGAATTCATATCTCAGTGGAAAGTCATAGGCTTGAAGATGCTAACGAGATTCTTAGAAAGCTAAAGTATAGCGAAATAGAAGGTAGGGCTATACTTCAGCCTTAAATTCTTCAAGCCTCAGTTAGTATCTTAATTATCTTCTCTACAACGTCTGTCGATAATAGCTTCTTCCAGCCTGATGTAAAGACCCTTACCTCTTCTATGCTCTTAGGCATTATGTTGATCAATTCTATGGCTTCTTCTTCTGTTAATGAGCATTCTTTGACTAGCCTTTCTCTCATTTTTCTTGCTTTTTCAGGTTCAGTCTTTGAGAACTTTGATGCATAGTCTAAAGTCCTTTTTTGTATCTGGTCAGCTTTCTCTATATCGATCTTCTCCAATGTTTCCTTGACTTCTGGTATGGAAATTACGCTTTTTTTGACTTCACGCAATCAAACCACCAAAAATTCATTATTATATTATTTTTAGCCAGATTTATTTTAACTTTTTACTTGATGCTATGAATGTGGCTTCACATGCTCCAACCTAGCTATGATCTTTTTCACTTTGTTCCCAATCGGTACTTTTATCACTAAAGACCTTCTCCTAACTTCCTCTACAGTGCCTACAAGACCTTGATAACGTTTATGAGGCATGCCTTTAACTTGGCTTGGATCTATGTCTATGACCACTTTGTCTCCTACTTTATAGTCATGAAGGAGAAATGTCAGACCTCTATTCTTCTTCTTAGTCAGTAAACCTCTCGTCTTACGTCTATAACCTTTCGACCTTGGCAATTCTCATACACCTAGTCTTTAACTTCTAATGCATAAGCTGATCTTAAGAACCCTTCTTAAACTTATTCATTTAAAACTTCCACATCCAGTATATCGAAGGTATCACAATCTGCTTTCATCCCTATTACTTCGGACACATTAGGAGTAATCTCTAACAAATATTTTCCTACATCAGAATTAGAGCTACTGATGAACCTTTTTATATTTAGTCCTCCATCACATTTGAATGTAGCCTTTGCTTCCCTCTCATTTATCATCTCTACGTCAAATTCATATATCTTCTTCGTGAAGGGCTTTTTCTTTAAAGGTACTACTTTGACTTCAGAATTCTGTAATTTCTCTTTAAGAACATAGAGCTTTTCTTCATCTATTTCTTCAGCAAATTTTATGTGAGCAGAAACTTTTACCATGAAATTTGGACTCTTTTTTGGAATCTCATCTACGATCTTTATCTTCTTAAGAATTATCCCATTTTCCTCTAGCATCTCTGATTCATCTGTATGCCTTAGCTTAGGCTTGACTATTTCAGCGTAGAAAGGTCTACCATTGCCCAGAACAAGGCTCTCGGAACTCTCCCCTCCTATCCATGTAAACTTTGCTCCTTTAGCATCAAATCTCTTTATTAGATTTTGAGCAAGAATCTGCTCAACACTTTGCTCTTTTGAAAATCCTGTATATTCACACTCAGAGCATCCTTTCCCTCTACAATTTCTACACTTTCTACGCTTTTGAGGAAAACCTCTTACCATCTTCAAGTATCTACCATAAACGAACAAGGGCTTAGGATTAAGATCGATCTCCCCAGAGACAAGGTTTACCAAAATGGTCATGTTTGGCTTGCGAAAGTTGACCCTTTTACCAGTCTTAGAAGCTATGATCTTACCTATCTCTTTTGTTATCTCACTCTTTATCGCTTCTCCTCCTCTCAGTTTAAATTTCGCCCTTAGACTGTCCTCTCTTTCCATGAAGTCTTTTGGAAGTTTTGCACCTATAAGAAAGTCGTCAAACTCATAATCCTTTAATTGCTCTAAAATCTTGGCAGAATTTTCTTTTAAAGACTGCATTGAATCTTGGCAGATGAAGCATGAACCTTTCTTTGTTTTCACTTTGACTTCTTTTCTTATCATCTTTCCCTTAACTTCATTGCTATCCCCTTTAATGCTCGGGAACTGCCTTCCAAGGCACCAATTACATAATGGATAATCGGCAAGTATAATCCCAGCCAGATTAGTTATGCTTTTTCCAATAGATGGCATCAAGACACCTTAAGAGTGCTAAAACTATTAAAATAAAGTAATTAATAAGTTAGCCACAATGAATAATCCAATTTGCTACAGTAGTGTGATAAATTCTTAAGGCAGATTATCATAATTATAATTTAGAAGGGGGATTTAATCGACTATAAGTAAAACTATGGAAAGAAGCAGAAGAACAACACTCACAATACCCTACACGGGTTGCATAGACTGCCACATATCCAACATAGAGTCTAACCTAAAGAAATTGGGAGGAGTGAGGGATGTAGAGATGAAACTTTGGACTGCTCAAATAGAATACTATCCATCAAAAATCAGCGTAAAAGAGATCAAGAAAGTCATAACTGATTTGGGCTACGAAATTTCTGAGCGAAACTGAGGTGGGAACTGATAGCAAAAGACCTCGTATGTGGCATGTATGTAAATGAGAAGGCCACAAATCTTAAGGCAAAAGTGAGAGGAAGAGAGTACTATTTCTGCAGTACAAATTGTATGGAAACCTTCCTTAAGCCAGAGATCGAACTGCGCAACCTAAAGATACTGACATCATTTTCCATAATTTTCGGAGCGACAGTATTCTTACTAGCCTTTACTTCGTTGAACTTTCCTATCTTTGCAAGTCAAATATGGCAGTTCCTTTTTGCTACTCCAGTTCAATTCATAGCAGGGCTAAGGTTCTACAGGGGCACTTTAGATGCTATAAGGAATAGATCGGCTAACATGGATTCTCTGATTGCAATAGGAACAAGCACAGCTTGGCTTTATAGCACTATTGTAACTTTCTTTCCAGGTTCTTTACCTGGCTCAGAAGTATATTTTGATACGGCTGCGCTAATAATCGCTCTGGTGCTAGTTGGAAGGACTCTTGAGCATATAGCGAAAGGAAAGGCTTCAGAAGCTGTAAGAAGGCTTCTAGATCTGCAACCTACTCTTGCAACAGTAATTCGTGATGGGAAAGAGGAGCAAGTCCCTGTCGAAGAAGTGAGAGTAGGAGACATTATCCTAGTCAAGCCTGGGGAGAAGATACCTGTTGATGGAGAAGTCATAGAAGGTCATTCCTCTGTTGATGAGAAGATGATAACAGGAGAGAGCATCCCTGTAGAGAAGAAGGTTAGTGATGAGGTGATAGGAGCAACGATGAACAAGACTGGGGTATTGAAGTTCAAGGCTACAAAAGTTGGTGCAGACACCACTTTGTCTCAAATCATCAATCTTGTAGAGGAGGCACAATCCACAAAGGCTCCTGTTGAGAGATTAGTTGACAAAATTTCTTCTTATTTCGTCCCGATTGTAATCTTGGTAGCAGTAGGAGCATTTGCAGGCTGGTATCTTCTACTTGGAAAACCCTTTGGCTTTGCCTTGCTGGCTTTCATAGCCGTGATAATAATAGCTTGTCCTTGCGCTCTAGGCATTGCAACTCCAATAGCCCTTGTAACAGGAACAGGAAAAGGCGCAGAGAATGGAATTCTGATAAAAGGAGTTGAATATTTAGAAAGGTCTCGCAAAATCGATACGATAATCTTCGATAAAACAGGCACTTTGACAAGAGGGGAGCCTTCTGTAACAGATTTGATTCCTCTAACAAACTCAAAAGAAGAAGAAATCCTCAGGATAGCGGCAATAGCTGAGAAAGGGTCTGAACATCCTTTGGGAGAAGCGATAATGAGAATGGCTGAGGAAAAAGGGATTGAAATAAATGATCCAGAATCCTTTGAGGCAGTTCCTGGGCATGGTGTGAAAATAACTTACAATGGAAACGAATACCTTCTAGGCAACAGAAGACTCATGGTGCAAAATGGAATAGAAGTTCAAGAATATGAAGATCAAATCAAAAAGCTAGAGAACGAAGGAAAGACTGTCATGATCCTAGCTTCTAAGCAAAGAGTTATGGGTTTAATAGCGGCCGCTGACTTGCCAAAGAAAGGGGCAAAAGAGACTATTGAAAGCCTTAAGAAATTAGGCTTGGAAGTTATAATGCTATCTGGTGATAATAGAAGGACAGCTGAGGCTGTAGCAAAACAGCTAGGTATAAAAAAGGTCATCGCTGAAGTTTTGCCTGGAGAAAAGTCTGAAGTCATCAAGAAGCTTCAAAGCGAAGGAAAGTCTGTAGCAATGGTTGGAGATGGGATTAACGATGCCCCAGCTTTGGCTCAGGCAGACTTAGGGATAGCTGTAGGGAGTGGGACAGATGTTGCAAGAGAAACTGGAGGCATAGTCTTGATAAAGGATGATTTGAAAGATGTAGTCACTGCTATTAAGTTGAGCAGAAAGACCTTATCAAAAGTAAAGCAAAACCTGTTTTGGGCCTTTGCCTACAATACAGCATTAATACCTGCTGCTGCTCTAGGAATAATAAGCCCGATAATAGCTGCAGGAGCTATGGCTATGAGCTCCTTCACAGTAGTGATGAACACTCTCTTCCTTAGAAGGTTCAAGCCAGAATGATGTTGAGTTAGAATTGGTTGATTTAAAAGAAAAGCAAAGGATAAGAATCAGAATAGTTGGCATGGACTGTTACTCTTGCTCTCTGCTTCTAGATAGAACGCTCAAACGTGTGAAGGGAGTAGAGAGAGTCTGGGTAAACTACGTTTTGGATACAGTTTTCGTTGAATTCGATCCTAGTATAATAAGTGAGAATGATATTCTGCAGATGATAAAAAAGAAGACGGGATACGATGCCTTCATACATCATTAAGAAGGTTGAGTTGCCATTCTCTTTAATAACTGCCTCATCTCTCTGCCCTTCGATGCCTTCATGATGGCTTTGGACTGCCGATACTTTGCCAGCATTTCCTTGATTTCTTTTTCACTCACGCCAGAGCCCATGGCTATTCTCTTGATCCTTGAAGAATTAAGAATCTCAGGATTTTCTCTCTCAACCTTCGTCATGGATTGAATTATGACTTTCCACTTCTTCATCTTAGCCTCTAATTCTTCTAAGCCCTCTTTTGGGATCAATGAAGATAGACCAGGGATCAGATCTAGAACCTTTCTTAATGAACCCATCTTCTTCACTTGCTCAAGTTGATAGTAAAGATCATCTATTGTCATCTTGCCAGAAATTATCCTCTGAACTTTCTTTTCATCAGCCTCTATCTCTAGCTCTTTTGCTCTTTCTATAAGAGCTCTTATATCTCCTAACCCTAAAAGCCTACCGACAAACCTTGTAGGAGAAAAAGCCTCTAAATCATCAACTCTTTCTCCTGTTCCTATGAATAGTATCTTCGCTCCAGTGGCTGCAGCAGCTGCTAAAGCACCACCGCCCTTGGCTGCACCATCCAACTTCGTTACTATTATCCCTCCAACAGGAACTGCTTTATGAAAGGCTACAGACTGAGCGTAGCACTGCTGTCCTATGGTTCCATCAATTACAAGTAATGTCAAATCAGGGTTTATTTCACTTGATATTTGCTTCATCTCCTCTAAAAGACCCCCCTCCTCTTTGTGCCTTCCAGCCGTATCTACGATTATGACATTCTTCTTATCTTCAAAATACTTCAATCCTTCAATGGCAACTTTTATCGAGTCATCGAACTTTTCATCCCCAAAGACTTCTATTCCTATATCCTTTGCATAAGTTCTTAATTGGACAAGAGCGCCAGGTCGAAAAGTGTCTGCACATACTAAACCTACTTTGTATCCTTTCTTCTGAAGGTATCTTGCCAGCTTTGCTGAAACCAAAGTCTTACCAGAGCCTTGAATACCCATGAGTAAGATTACATTAACCTTGTTGGTTGGAAGCTCTAACTTGCTCTCAGTTCCTAATATATTCGTTAGCTCATCATATAGGATTTTTATTATGTAATCCTTTCTTGATAAGCCTGGAGGAGGATTCTCTTGAAGGGCTCTTTTTTCTATCTTAGATGATAGTTCAAGAACTAGTTTCACATTGACATCGGCTTGTAATAAAGCTCTTTGAGCATCTTTTACGAATTCTTTGATTAATTGCTCATCCACAGTGCTTGCTGATAAAATCCTCCTTATTGCTGCCTGCAATCCTTCCTTTAACCTATCTAGCATCTTATCACCCTTTGTCCACCATCATCAATTCTCGAATTTCAATAGTACCAGAATCCTTCTCCCATCTTTTAATAACTTTTAAAGGTATCAGCCTTTTCTTATAAAGTGGTGCATCGAGTACAAATGAATCATAATCCCCTCCTTCGCCTGTAGGGTTAAAATGATACTTTTCCGACAATCTTAACAGTTCATCAACGCTCTGCTTAGTTAAATGCCTTCCTAGCCAACTTTCATCCAACCCGTAGGCTGCTACAGCAACTATCATAACATCCATCCCCATCGATATTATTTCTTCAAGAACATCGCTAGGTTTCATATTCCAAAGAGGTGCTAGATGCTTCATATTAACGGATTCAGCAATCTTATCGAATCTATCCTTCTGATAATTCGATGCTATGCCTCCACTGATGAGCAGATCAGCCCTTAATTTCTTAAGGGCTCTCTCTAGAGCGCCTTCTTCATCTTCTTTTTTCGCTTCAAATCCATACCAATCTATACCAATGCTCTCAGCTATCCTTTTTACATGTTTAACGTTATGAGCATGATATAACATGCTGTAAGGGTCTTCTGGTAGCATCGTAACAATTCCTACAATCCTTAATCCTAGAGCCCATGCTTTATGAAGAGCCAGAGTAGAATCCTTCCCACCAGAGGATATAACTAAAGCTCTATCGCCTTGAATCGGAGCCATTCAAGTTCATTTTATTTGAAGATGGAATTAAATATAACGGGTTAAAAGAAGATTTAAAAGTGCTTATTTCATCATAAGGTCTTCGATGATTTAAACTTGCTTAACCTAGCTATCGTCAAACTCTAACTTTAGCATAAGTCGACATCAGCACTCATAATCCTCGTCACCATCCAGACGGCTCTTCCTTAATATCATCTAGGTCAGCGAGTATTACATCTTGAGAAGTTATGAAGATTTGGAATGTCCAGACTTTTTTCTAAAATGCTTTTCGACCTCGACCATGAGTATGGAGGATGCAACTAGTAAAACCCACATAAATGTTTCTAGAGGTATAGGCTCGGTTCGTAAGATAAATTGCAAAGCTGGGTGGTAGATAGCCAGAATTTGAGCTACGAAAGCCGCAGCTATGCTGATGAGGAGGAGCCTATTAGAGAAGGGATTGATAGAAAATACCGTCCGTCTTTCAGAACGGCTCATGAAGGCATAGAAAAATTGGAAGAAAATCATGGTCGTTAAAGCCGCTGTTCTCGCCTGCCCTAAGGTCGCTCCAGAATTTATTTGCCATGAGAAGATTAGCAAGGTTCCCAGCATTAAGACTGTGCCGGTAATTACAAGTCTTGGAATGAGTCCAAAGAGAACACCTGCCTTAGGATCTCTTGGAGGAATCTTCTCCACTCCTTCTTCCTCACGCTCAAAAGCTAAAGCTACATCTTGCAAGCCGTTAGTAACCAAATTCAGCCATAGTAGTTGTGTAGGAAGGAAAGGAAGAGGCATCCCAAGAAGCAGGGTCGCTGGAATTGTCATGGCCAGTCCTATGCCAGTTGCCACTAGGAAGAGTGTTACTTTTCTGATGTTTTCAAAGACTATTCGACCCTCTTTTACTGCTGAATATATGCTGGCAAAATTATCATCAGTCAAAACCATATCACTGGCATCTTTAGCAACATCAGTACCTGATATTCCCATGGCTACGCCGATTTGAGCAGCTTTCAAAGCTGGAGCATCGTTTACTCCATCCCCTGTCACCGCAACGATTTCGCCATGCTTCTGAAACGCCTTCACTATTCTGAACTTATGGTGAGGAGATACCCTTGAAAAGATCGAAACATCCTTAACCTTTCGATACAACTCTTCGTCGCTCATTTCCTCAATCTCTCTTCCTGTTATGACTTCAGCCTCCTTCCCGACTATACCAATCTGCTCAGCTATTGATCTTGCAGTTAAAGGATGGTCACCAGTCACCATAACTGCCCTTATCCCAGCCTTTTTAGCTAATGCAACGGCCTCTACAGCCTCAGGCCTAGGCGGATCGATCATGGCCTGATATCCAGCAAAGATCAAACCCCCTTTCTCGATTTCTTTATGCGTAATCTCTTGAGTGTCAGGCGGCATCTCCTTATATGCCATAGCTAAAACCCTTAACCCTTCAGAGGCTAGGGAATGGGCGACATCCAATAGTTGTTCATGGGAGCAAGCTTCAACTCTCCCATCGATGTGACATGCCGACTTGAACATCACAGAGATCTTTTCAGGTGCTCCTTTTACAAATACGATCTTTTTACCATCGTGTTCATGGAGGGTAGCCATATAGCCTCTCTCAGATTCGAATGGAACAATATCTATAGTTGGATATTCTTGACTTAACGTTTCAGGGTCGAAGCCCCTCTTCATCGCAGATATTATAAGCGCGCCCTCTGTCGGGTCACCATCAACCTTCCAGACGTCATCTTTCGAGTAGACCTTAGATTCGTTGCATAGCATGCCTATTATCAGCGTCAGGTCTAGGGATAAATCTGCACCACTCAAGACAGAGCCATTTATGAGAAAACTGCCTTTAGGGTCGTATCCTGTTCCCGTAACTTCGTATAACCGCCCGGGAGTGTATACCTTCTTTACCGTCATTTCATTCTTTGTGAGTGTGCCAGTTTTATCAGAGCATATTACAGTAGTGCTTCCCAGAGTCTCTACTGCAGGCAACTTTCTGATTATTGTGTTACGCTTGGACATCCTATTCACACCGATGGAGAGAGTTATCGTAATTACTGCAGGAAGTCCTTCAGGTATGACGCCTACAGCCAAAGCAACAGCGGTAAAGAACATGTCCACAATGCTCTCACCCAAAGCTACTCCATACACTACTACTATGGCGCCTAGAAGAATTATTGCAGTTCCTATTCTCTTGCTAAAATGGTCCATCCTAACCAGCAGTGGAGTCTTGGTAACTTCTGTCTTCTTTACCTCCTCGGATATCTTACCCAATTCAGTCCTTGTACCAGTTTCAACGACGACCCCTCTTCCCCGACCTGTTGACACGACCGTGCCCATGAAAGCCATATTCACCTGGTCGCCAGGGACGAGGTTCTCATCGGCTATTCTTTCTATTTGCTTTTCAACAGGGACAGACTCGCCAGTTAATGCAGACTCATCTATCTTGAGCTCTTTAACCATGAAAAGCCGCATGTCTGCTGGAACTCTTACACCTGAAGTTAATACCACTATATCTCCGGGCACAACATCACCAGCATCGACCTCAACCTCCAAGCCGTCACGAAGGACTCTTGCTTTGGGTGCTACCATCTGGGCAAGTCTTTTCATCGCCTCCTCTGCCCTGTACTCTTGAACAAAGCCTATAGTGGCGTTCAATGTTACGACCGACATGATGACTATTGTATCGATATAATGGGCAAGAGCAAGAGTTATTATCCCGGCGACGAAGAGAATGTATATTAAAGGATTTCTAAACTGGTTTAGAAATATAAATATCGGAGATGGACCTTTATCTTCTTCCAATCGGTTATGGCCGTATTTTTCCAAACGCGCTCTAGCCTCAGAGGTAGTGAGACCTTCTTCCTGAGTTGCTAAACGAATAAAGACATCTTTTACATCAAGTTGGTACCATTCTTCTTTTGACAAACTTCAAATTATACCGATCTATCAAGTAAAAAAGCTATCGATCATCAAATCTTTCCAAGGTTAATTATCTAGTTAATCTGTCAAAAACAAATTTATTGCTACATTTCAAAAAGATACTGTCGAATAAGTTCACTTCCGTTAGATCTCTTCCTACACAAAAAGTAAATCCTATTATTAGAGGCACTATTAAAGAACAAAATGCTAATATATTAAAAAGCTCTTATAATTTAGAGGCAATGTTATTATTAAGTATCAGATACGCTCGTCTAACCGAGTCTCAATTGAAGAAGATTCAGGCTCTTGAGAAGGAATTAGGAAATGTGTATCTTTTAGCTGTTGAGAAGGGTCCAACTATTGCAAGCCTTTCCAAAGAAGATTTAGCAAAAATACAGAAGTTAGAGAAAGAGCTTAACGTGATTTTAGTAGCCTATAAGTGAGGATCATGAATTAAATTTACCTTATATACCACTTAGATGGACAAAATCATGAGGAGTTAGGGTTGAGCAAGCCTGTCGATCTCGGTAGCCTGAAAGAAGGATCTTATATAATAATCGATAATGAAGCTTGTAGGATAATATCTTATGATAAATCCAAACCAGGAAAGCATGGTTCTGCAAAGGCAAGAGTTGTAGCCATAGGATTGTTTGACAATGTAAAAAGAAGTATGGTATCTCCTGTCGACAGCATAGTTCAAGTTCCTATAGTAGAGAAAAGAGGAGGGCAAATAATATCGGTAATGCCAGACAAGGTTCAAATCATGGACCTTGAAACTTTTGAGGTTTTTGAAGCTCCAAAGCCTGAAGAGCCTGAAATTAGGGAAAAATTATCCCCCGGGAATGAAGTAGAGTATTGGAAAGTTTTAGGGAAGAGCAAGATAATGAGAGTAAAGGGTTAGTAATAATTAAAAAAGAAAATCTTAAAAGCATAGTAAAACGCAAATTCAAAGGTAAGGATAGATGGTTCATCCCAAAGACTATGACGTAATCATCTTTGGTGCAGGTCCAGCAGGCATCTTCACTGCCCTTGAACTTTGTGAAAGATCAGATCTAAGAGTATTAGTTTTGGATAGAGGAAAGGACATATCCGAGCGCACTCGCTCTAAGTCCATTCTTTTTGGCTGGGGAGGAGCAGGAGCCTTCAGCGATGGTAAGTTGACATTTTCCACAGAAACTGGAGGATGGTTAAAAGATTATGTGAGTGAAAAGAGGCTCATGGGGCTTATGCAAGAAGTTGAGAATATTTACATAAAGTATGGCGCTCCTGCTAAAGTTTATGGAGACGACGAAGACGCCATCTCTAATATATCAAGGAAGGCTGCCATGGCTGAGTTAAGGCTGATTCCAAGCAAGGTAAGGCATCTAGGGACTGACCAATGCCCTGAATTGCTGAAGAAGATGAGAAGAAAGATAGACGGCAAGGTGGAGATAATGATGGAGAAAACTGTGAGTAATCTTTTGGTTCAAGGAGAAGAAGTGAAAGGTGTAAGAATGGTTGATGGAGAAGAGATTCTTGCAAAGTATGTGGTAGTAGCCCCTGGGAGAAGTGGAGCAGAGTGGCTTAGGCAAGAGGTAAATAGGCTTGGCTTGAAAACCATCAACAACCCTGTTGACATAGGAGTAAGAGTTGAAGTCCCAGCAGTTGTAATGAACCACTTGACAGATGTTCTATATGAACCTAAGTTTGTCTATTATTCTAAATCCTTCGACGATAAGGTTAGAACTTTTTGTGTATGTCCTAGAGGATACGTGGTAACCGAGCATTTAGATGATGTTATAACTGTAAACGGTCATAGCTATGAGGAGAGAACTTCTGAAAACACGAATTTTGCCGTTCTTGTAAGCACATCTTTTACAGAGCCCTTTAAGGAGCCTGTTGCCTATGGGAAATACATAGCAAAACTTGCCAACTTGCTAGTTGGTGGTGTAATAGTACAGAGGCTTGGAGACCTTGAAGTAGGTAGAAGGTCTACACAAGAGAGAATGGAAAGAAGTGTAGTAAAGCCTACTCTGGGAGATGCTAAGCCAGGAGACCTGAGCTTTGCCTTGCCAGGGCGATATTTGATGGACGTTAAAGAAATGTTAAATGCTCTTGATAAGATTGCCCCTGGCGTGTATTCAAGGCATACTCTTCTTTACGGTGTTGAGGTGAAGTTCTATTCATCAAGGCTAGAGCTGAATAATGTTCTTGAAACTAAGATAAGAAACCTATTCACTGTTGGGGATGGTGCAGGCATAACTAGAGGTTTAGTTCAATCATCAACCTCTGGGCTTATAGTTGCTAGAGAGATACTCAGAAGAACAGGTTATCTTGCCTCATAATCTTGAATTGACTCGAAGCAAGATCAGGGCATCAATTTTTCATGGGTTAAAAATCCCATGAAAAAATTAATGGCGGATCGTTAAGTATCTCTATATTTTGATAAGGAATAATGTTGTCTAAAGATGTAAATTAATAAAACATTAATATAAGGAAGTAATTTCAAATCGTAGAAAGCAATAAAATGAAAACTTTGGAAATAATAGACAAAGTTACGAAGAAGATAGAGCCAGCGCCCTTTCCCTCTTTTACACCTGCTCATGTTTTTATGATTATAGAGGCTGTAGGCTCTAGCGCGCCTATAGGAAGGATGAGATTATCAAGTATATTAGAACTCGGAGAAGGCGCAACTCGAACTTTGATAAAGCGTTTGCAAAAAGAAGGAATAATAAAATCTACAAAGTCTGGCTGTGTACTGACCAATTTTGGCAAAAAAATATTCTCAGACTTAAGTTCAAGAGTATCGGAAGGATTGGAGATTCCGCCATCTCCATATACGCTGGGCAAATTTAACATAGCAATATTAGTCAAGAATTCTGCCAAAATGGTAGGATATGGAATAGAGCAAAGAGACGCAGCCATAAAGGCAGGGGCTTTGGGAGCTACAACAATGATTTACACCAAAGGAAAGTTTGTCATACCAGGATCTCCGGAAGATGCCTTTGAAGATTCACCTGAAATTCGTAAAATGCTGATAAAAAAGCTAAAACCGAAAGAGGGAGATTCCATCATAGTAGGAAGTGCAGACGATGAGAAATCTGCAAAACTTGGTGCAAAGGCAGCAGCCTTAGAAACTTTAAGAAAGATTCGATTATAAAGTCAATCACATATAATCGATATATTGAGGCTCGAAAGATGAATCTTCCTAGGATAACAATAGCAGGTCCCTACAGTGGAGTTGGAAAGACCAGCATCTCAGTCGGTCTAATGGGAGCTCTTAAAAAGAGAGGTTTAAAGGTTCAAGCCTTTAAGATAGGTCCTGATTATATAGACCCAAGCCACCATTCAATAATGCTAAATAGGCCGTCTCGAAACCTTGATGCATGGATGGTACACCCGGATGGTATTTTAGAGATATTTCAAAGAGCAACTCAAGATGTTGATATAGCTGTTATAGAAGGAGTGATGGGTCTATTCGATGGCTTCGATGAGAGCAATGAGAATGGCAGCACAGCCCACATAGCAAAGCTTCTGAAAAGCCCAGTCATACTTGTGATAAATGTTCATGGGATGGCAAAGTCTGTAGCTCCTATAGCTCTAGGATACGAGAAGTATGATCGAAATGTTAGGCTATCTGGCTTCATCTTGAATGAAGTTGGTAGTGAGAAGCATATAGATTGGTGTAAAAAAGCCATCAGTTCTGTGACGAAACTGCCTGTCCTTGGGGCTCTTCCCCGCAATAAAGATATAAAAATGCAAGAGAGGCACCTTGGCTTGATCCCCCAACGTGAGAAGGCTCATCCAAAACCCTTTCTAGATGTGCTCACAAATTTTATAGAAGAGAATGTAGATGTATCTAAAATAATAGATATAGCAAGGTCTGCAGAGGGTCTTCCTAAATCAGGTAACATAGTCTATCCTAAGCATTCATATAAGAAGAATTTGATTGTAGGTGTTGCCCTTGACGAATCCTTCAACTTCTACTATCAAGACAATCTTGATATTTTAAGGTCTTATGGTGCTGATATAAGGTTTTTTAACACTATAAAGGATAAAGAAATACCATCAGATGTGAGCGGTCTTTACATAGGAGGAGGCTTTCCTGAGATGCTCCCAGAAAGGCTAGGATCAAATAAAAGCATGTTAAAGAGTGTGAAGAAGGTGGCCGAAGACGAAATGCCCATCTATGCTGAATGTGGAGGGTTAATGTATCTCACTGATTCTATAACAGATTTCGAAAATCGGTCTCATAGAATGGTTGGACTCTTAAATTCAAGGACTGTTATGACAAGGGGTCTAACTCTGAACTATACTCTTGCTGAAGTTATTGCTGATAATCCTCTATCCAAGGTTAACGATTTGCTAAAGGGACATGAGTTTCATTACTCAAAGATTTTAGATATACCGAGAGATGTAAGGTTTGCTTATAGAATGAGAATAGGTACAGGGATAGACGGCAAGCACGATGCTTGGCTCGAGCATAAAGCGCTGGCATCTTACATGCATATGCATTTTGCCTATCAACCAAAATTGGTAAAAAACTTTTTAAGCGCTTGTAAAGACTACTCCCATTCTTGATCTTTTAGACTTCATTATGATATTAAGGTGTAAGTTTAGAGATGAAGATACAGTTTGAGAAGGCTAAAGAGCTGATAAAAAATGCTCTATCAACTGGAAGGTATTCGCTGCTTGAACCCGAGGCTATGGCTTTGATGGCTATGATAGGAATCCCAACACCGAGCTTTCATCTATCAAATTCCATAGAAGAGGCTCAAAGGATAGCTCAGGCTCTAGGCTATCCTGTAGTTCTAAAGGTTGTATCCGAAGACATAATTCACAAGAGTGATATAGGAGGAGTAAAGTTAAACATACTTAACCCAGATCAAGTTTCAGAGAAGTTTAAGGAAATTCAAAAAAGTATGCATGAAAAAGCTCCTAAAGCAAGGATTTCTGGGATAATGGTTCAGAAGATGGTTCCATCAGCAACAGAAGTTGTAATAGGAGCTTTAAGAGATAAACAATTCGGTCCAGCAGTAATGTTCGGTCTTGGCGGCATCTTCATAGAGATTCTTAAAGATGTATCCTTTAGAATAGCCCCTGTCGATAAGGATGATGCCAATGAGATGATCAAGGAGATAAAGGGCTATCCTCTATTGCTTGGATATAGAGGCTCTCCAAGATTGGACATAAATGCCATAGCTGATTCCATAGTGAAAGTATCTGAATTGATGATGGATATCGATGAGATAGATCAGCTCGACTTAAATCCAATTTTGGTCTATCCATCTGGGCTTGTAGCTGTAGATGTAAGGATCATTCTTAGTCATTAGGTCGGTGAATAAAATGGATGAAAATCTCGATCAGATTGAACAGAAGATTTCTTCATTAATTGCCTATAGATCAAGCTTGGTCAACGAGCTAAAGAAGCTAAGCCAAAGAAGGCGCGAGTTAAGAGATGAAATCAAAGGAATCACGAATAAGCTGATAGAAGGGAGGAAAGCCGTTTCAGAGCAATACTCATTGATGGGACAACTTAGAGATTCCCAAAAATACATTTTATCAAAGATAGGCGAAATAGAAATGAAGGTCAAAGAGATAGAGAAGGTCTTAAGAAAATTCGAGAAGGAGGTTCCCCACGAGTCTGGAAGAGTTCTTAAGAAAGATCTGGATCATATGGAGTGGAGGCTTCAAACAGAGCGTCTATCAAGAGAAGAGGAGAAGAGACTAGTAGAATACATAAAAAAGCTCGAAATTAAGCTTCATCTCTGGGAGAAAGCTTACAAGACTAGACAAGAATTGAACGAACTTCTGGTCGAGGCGAAATCCCTCAAGGACGAATTGGATGGAATGAGGGAGATAAAGAAATCAGCCATAGCAAAGTTGAGAACTCAAAAAGAGGCTTTGCATAACATCTTTATAGTTAAGCATCAACTAATGCAAGAAGATAGAGAGATACAACAAGATATAGATGAAATCAAAAAGAATTTAGACAACACAGATGCTGAATTGTACAAGCTAAAGGAGAACAAGAACAAAATATTACAGAAGAAAAGACTGGACGAGGAAGCTTCCATTAAGGCGAAAGAAAAGAGCTTGCTAGAAGAGGCTCGATCAAAGGCAAAAGACAGCCTCATAAAAGGAAAGAGCTTGAGCTGGGACGAATTCAAGATTTTATTAGAAGATAGGGATGAATAATTTAAGTAATACTCATGATCTTTATTAATGCAGAGAGTTGGGCGCGGAGCATAAGCCTTCTAGGCTACTTGTACTATGTGTGGATAGAGACGACGATATAGGAGTAAAAGCAAAGGTCAACACACCCATAATTGGAAGAGATAACTGCATAGAAGCTGCCAAGAAGTTAGCCATCGCTGACCCTGAGGAAGCCGATGCCAATGCCATCTTCGCAGCAGCGAAGCTATACGATGAGCTTTTGAGCAAGAAGAACGAATGTGAAGTGGCTATTATAGCTGGATCTTATGAAGGAGGTGTTGTAGCCGATCAAAAATTAAGGACTGAGTTGATGAAGGTAATGGGCGAATTCAATGCAAATGGAGTTGTCTTAGTATCAGATGGTTATGAAGATAGAGAGGTTTTACCAATATTGATGAATACTGTACCAGTAATATCTATCAGAAGAGTCGTAATAAAGCACAGTGAAAGAGTTGAAGAATCTTACGCCGTTCTTGGTCGATATTTTAGAATGCTCTTTACAGATCCTAGGTACTCTAAATTTTCTTTAGGAATTCCAGGCTTGCTATTCCTTGCCATTGGCTTGCTTAGCATCTTTAATTTAATTCAACTTGCTATTCAAGTTGTTTCGATAGTCCTAGGCATAGTTTTGATCACATGGGGCTTTGACTTGTTCAAATATATCGCATCAGTAAGGCATATGAAGAAAATGTCCTCATATATCAGATTCTTTTCTGTAATAGCAACCCTTTTGGTAATATCTGTAGCCTTTTATCAGGGTCTTCACTTCAGCATCGGGAAGGAGACTATCCCTCTCTTCCTAAGCTCGTTCATAGAAAGGTCTCTCCCATTGATCTGGGTAGGACTCTCGATATATTTGGGCTACTCTTTGATCTTTCACTTGATAAGGAAAAGCATTAAGATATGGAGGACAATATTAGCCCTCGTAATACTAGCTTTTCTCTACATACCTCTTCTTGAATTCTCTCAAATTCTGATAAACCCTGGTAAGAATCCCCTTACTCTCGTATCACAACTATTGCTGGGACTCGGGGCTACTTCGATAGTCGCAATCATAGCTTATCGATACATTCGCTCTCATAAGAAGGTGGCAGAAGGGGTCTAAATTGCTCGATTCATTGCTGAGAATAGCAGGAGTCTACAAGATTTACGAAAAATACCTGAGCAATCAAATAAGCAAGGCTGAAGCTCCTAAGCACGTTGGCATAATACTAGATGGGAACAGAAGATGGGCTGAAGCCAACTCTTACCCAAGGTGGATAGGACACTGGTTTGGAGCCAAAAAGGCTGAGAAATTATTGGAATGGTGCAAAGAACTGGGTATTGAGACTTTGACTTTGTATGTTCTATCAGTAGAGAACCTTCAAAGATCGCCTGAAGAAGTTAAAGAGATTCTAATTCTTATCGAAGAAAAGCTAAAGGAGTTGATACAAGATGAGCGCATACACAAGTATCATATTCGTGTGAAGGCCTTAGGAAAGATAGAATTACTCCCTGATTCGATAAGAGAACTTTTAGCCAAAATAGAAAAAGCCACCGAAGATTATGATGAACATTTTCTTAACATCGCCGTTGCTTACGGTGGGAGACTGGAAATAGTTGATGTAGTTAAGAGTATAGCTGAAAAGGTAAAGAATAAAGAGTTAAGTCTATCGGAGATAACCTCTAAGACTGTTGAGGAACATCTCTACACTTCACATCTTCCATACCCAGAACCTGACTTGATCATAAGGACTTCTGGCGAGGAGAGGCTAAGCGGATTTTTACTTTGGCAGAGTGCCTACTCTGAGCTTGTTTTCCTTGATGTATTCTGGCCTGACTTTAGAAAGATCGATCTGATGAGAGCAGTAAGGACTTATCAAAGAAGGATTAGAAGGTTTGGCAGATAAATTGATTATTATTCACTCAAAAGTTTCCAAAGTTCATCTATCACGCTTTCTTTTATTATATTCTCTGAACTGTCTTTCTTTATGAGTATTCTTTTGCCTTTTTTGAAATGTCCTATTTGACTAACTCGAACTCCTATCTTCCTTAGCTCATCAAACACTAAATCGACCCCATAAGGTTCTACAGCCAAAAGCAAGACCCCAGAGCTTATCAGCTTTAATGGATCTATGCTAAGGGCTTTACAAATCATCTCAGTCTCTAATGCTACTGGTATGGCATTTTCATAAACTAGAAATCCTAGCTTTGATGCTATACTCATCTCATAAATCCCTCCTAAAACTCCTCCCTCTGTTGCATCATGCATAGCATGAACAAAACCAGTATTGAAGGCCTTTAATGCTTCCTTTACTACACTTATCCTTCCCATCATCTTTAAAGCCCTCATAATTACTTTATCTCCTAATTTTGATAATCTCTCTTTGAAAACATCTGCTAGTATAGACGTTCCTTCTAATCCTGCTGTCTTTGTCATCAGTATAGCATCGTTCTCTTTTGCATCTGCTGCTGTAACATACCTTTTTGCTAGGCCAAAGGCTGTAGTTATGACTATTTTACGTTCTAATTTTGGGGTAAGTTCTGCATGCCCCCCAATTATGGATATTCCTAAAGCTTTTGCTGCTCTATGGATCTGCTTAGATATGCTTATCGCATCTTCAGCCTTGCTCTCTTGAGGTAAAAGTATAACAGATTCTAGATACATGGGTTTTGAGCCACTCGTGGCAACATCGTTAGCACTAACATTCACAGCATACCATCCTACTTCTTTTTCTGCTCCTGTAACTGGGTCAGAGGATACTATCATATATCCTTCATCAAGCTTTACCACAGCGAAATCTATACCAAACTTTGGACCTTGAACAACATTCTTCGATTTTTCTCCAGTTAATTTCAGAATATATTTTTCAAGAATCTCTTTCGGAATCTTACCTAAGGGTAGACTCAACTATGCTCAATAATAAAATCAAGGGATAACTATAAACGATTATATCAATAATCTTTACATTTGATAAAGGTGATCGTATGCTAATCGCTGCCATATTAAAAGCAGGAATAGGTAAGTCTGATGCTTTATCAGGTTTGATAAAGAGGCTAATATTTTCAGATGTAGAGCCAGGAATTGAAATCGTATCTGCATATATGCTCATAGGCTCCTATGATGCTGTGATAATACTGTCGGCAATAGATGAAGAGGCTGCTAGACACTTTATATCAAAAGTTGAGAATGTATTGGGCTCAAGAGCTTTAATTCATTTTGCTTCTCCTATCAAGCCATGATTCTTAATAACTTCTTCTATCAATAGTATCGAAGACTTCTGGTCCAGTGCTGATTATCGATAAAGGCACTTTTAATGAATTCTCGATATCTTCGATGAACTTCTTGGCATCTTTTGGCAAGGCTTCAAAGCTAGTTTTACCTCTAGCATCAGGGAAGATTACATCCAATTTTGTCAAAGCTATCTGAGTTGCACTGTTCAGCATAACAGCCCTCTTTGCCAGTTCGAAGTTAAAAGGGGCTGATCTCCTTACTCTACCAGTAACAGTGGCTACTTCTCTCCATCCTCTCTTAATCGTCTCTTCTTCGCTGAGTTCTCCAGGTAAAAATCCTTCTCCAACTCTTGTAACATAGGATTTAAATACAATTAGAACATCTCCTACCTTCTTAGGTCCTATTCCAATGTCTGAGCAGATGGCAGATGCAGTCACATCCTTAGATGTAACATAAGGATAAGTTCCATGGTAAAGAGATAGAAAAGTGCCCTGAGTTCCTTCAAGTATTATTGATGCTCCATCATCTATCAATTTATTCACTTCAAAAGCCACATCTCCAACATAATCCTTCAAAGAATCGATATCCTTAGCCATCTTTGCTATCCTTAAAACTCTGTCAGAATTTGCTGGACCAGTTCCAGAGCCTGTAGTGCCAATTCTTTCCTTCAAATAGCCTCCTCTGTCACGCTCTATGTGAGTATTCTCTATTATTGCACATTGTGAATCTATTAAAACTCTTGATCCAGCATTGAAGGTCTTTATCTCATCTAATAATACATCAGGATTTACCAATACCCCTGCTCCTATCATCAACTTTGTTTGCTTGTTCAATATCGCACTTGGAAGCATTCTGAGCTTGTAAGATTTTCCTTCATAAACTACTGTATGACCAGCGTTTGGACCGACTCCCCCTCTAACTGTTGCAGAAGGATTGTCCTTCATTGCCAAGTAAGAGATTATCTTGCCCTTTCCTTCATCACCGAAGAAGCCACCAACTATTACCATTGCAGGCATCTTTATCGCCATCGCTTTTGATTTGCTGGTAATTAAAGGTAAAATAGAAAGTTAAATAATTAAAGATAAATAGCAAACTCTAGTTTTCATAATGCAAAGGTTATTTTCAAGTATTAATCTGATGATCATAGGGGTGATAAATCTTTGGAGGCTAGGATAAGGCAGCCAGTAGTTGTAGTACTGGGTCATGTAGACTCTGGCAAGACATCGTTATTGGACAAAATAAGGGGAACAGCGGTTCAAGCAAGAGAAGTTGGAGGAATGACTCAGCATATTGGAGCAAGTTTCTTCCCTATGGACACTCTGAAGCATATCTGTGGTCCACTATTATCTTCAATAAAAGGCGAAGTTAAAGTTCCAGGCTTATTAGTTATAGATACACCTGGTCATGAAATATTTGCCAACTTAAGAGCCAGAGGAGGCTCTGCTTCAGATATTGCTATACTTGTTGTAGATGCCATTCGTGGTTTTGAAGTTCAAACTTATGAAAGTATTGAGATACTGAAGAGCAGAAAAGTTCCTTTCGTTATCGCTTTAAATAAAATAGATTTGATACCAGGATGGAGGTCAGGACCTTCTCAACGCCTTACAGACTCTTTGAAAATTCAAGATAAATCAGTAATTGACAAACTTGATGAATCCATCTATTTTGTTGTTGGAACTTTATCAAAATTAGGTTTTAGATCAGAGGCTTTCTACAGAGTAAAGGATTTTGCTAAAGAAGTTGCCATAGTACCTGTAAGTGCAAAGACTGGAGAAGGAATCCCTGAATTGCTAACAGTCTTGATAGGGTTGACTCAGCAGTATTTGAAGAGCAGATTAGCAGTAACTTCAGAACTGGCAAGGGGAATAATACTTGAAGTGAAGGAAGAGGTAGGTCTAGGTCATACTGCAAATTTGATCCTTCTTGATGGAGAGCTTAAGATAGGAGACAATATCATATTAAGTAAGAGAGACGGAGCCATTTTATCTAGAGTTAAGGCTATGTTCATGCCGAAGCCTTTAGATGAAATGAGAGACCCTAGAGATAGATTTACATCTATTGATAAAGTCATAGCATCTGCTGGTGTGAAGATAGTTACACCTGATCTTGAAGGAGTATTGGCTGGCTCTCCTATGCTTGAGGTCAAAAATTTAGAGCAAGTTGATGAAATGAAGAAAAGAGTTGAAAGTGAAGTTAGAAGTGTCCTCATCAGCACAGACAAAGTTGGTGTTGTAGTAAAAGCAGACACCCTAGGCACTCTTGAAGCCCTCGTTGATATGCTGAAGAGAAGAGAAGTTCCAATAAGAATAGCAGACATAGGTCCTGTAACGAGAAGAGATGTTGTTGAAGCAAGCACTGTAAAGAGTATCAATCCATACTATGGCGTGATAATGACCTTTGGAGTAAAGTTGCTACCAGATGCTGAAGAAGAAGCTATATCGAGAGGGATAAAGGTCTTCACAGACCCTATCGTCTACAACCTAATTCAGAATTACATTGACTGGGCTACTTCTGAGAAAGAAAAGGCTGAGAGGAAAGATTTTGAAGCCATTACCCCCCCATGTAAGATAAAGGTTTTGAGAGGCTTTGTATTTAGAAGAAGCGACCCAGCTATTTTTGGTGTAGAGGTTTTATCAGGAAGACTTAGGCATAAGGCTACTTTGATGAACGATCAAGGAAAGACTATTGGTGCAATAGAGCAGATACAGGATAAAAAGGAAAAGATCAATGAAGCGCCCATTAACTCTCAGGTTGCCATTTCTATCCAAGGACCAATATTTGGGAGGCATATAAATGAAGAAGATATTCTTTACACACTACCAAAGGAAGAAGATGTCAAGCTTTTATTGAGTAAATTTAAAGATAGGCTTACTGATGACGAGATAAAAACGTTAAACGAAATAATAGAAATCAAAAGAAAAGCATCGCCTCTTTGGGCATATTGATAAATATTTATTCTACTAAAAAGAAGGGTTTTTGGTTAGCTTGCCCACTTTTAAATTGATCGTTTCAGATGAAGAAACTGGTAAATCTGGTGTTTATGAGCTTAAGGATCCTCAAAGTCGTGCCCTTGTTGGGCTAAAAATAGGGGATGAAATCGACGCTTCAGTCTTAGGGATAAAAGGTAAGATAAAGATCACAGGAGGGAGTGATAGGGCTGGCTTTCCTATGAGAAGTGATGTAATGGGGGGAGTGAAAAAATACGTCCTTTTAAGCAAGGGCGTTGGCTTTAAGCCAAAAAGCAAGGGAGAGAGGAGAAGAAAGCTCGTAAGGGGTAATACTATAACCGAAGATATTTATCAGGTAAACGCTGTAATGGTTAAAGAAAAAGGAAAAGAAGTTGCCAAAGATACCACAACAGTCTGAAGTTAATATTGGGACAGCAGGTCATGTAGACCATGGTAAGACAACATTAGTGGAAGCTATAACTGGAATATGGGCTAGTGCTCATAGTGAAGAATTAAAACGTGGAATTACTATAAAGGTAGGCTATGCCGATGCTGCCTTTTACAAATGCCCTAATTGCTTACCACCTATGAACTACTCTACTTCGCCTAAATGCCCTAATTGTGGCTCTCAGACAGAGCTTCTTAGAGTCGTGAGCTTTGTAGATTGCCCAGGTCATGAGGCTCTAATGACTAATATGCTCTCAGGAGCTGCAGTGATGGATGGAGCGATACTCGTTATAGCTGCCAATGAGAAGGTTCCTCAGCCTCAGACAAGAGAGCATTTATTAGCATTACAGATGCTGGGCTTAAGACATATAGTTATCGCTCAAAACAAAGTAGACCTAGTATCATCTGAAGAAGCATTATCAAATTATGAGAAGATAAAGTCCTTCATAGCAGACACTACAGTAAAAGATGCTCCAATAATACCCGTCTCAGCCCAGCATAAGCTCAACATAGATGCCATGATAGAAGCCATAGAGAAATACATTCCAACACCTAAAAGAAATCCAGATGCATTGCCATTAATGCATGTCTTAAGGTCCTTCGATATAAACAGACCAGGAGCATCCATAGACGAATTGAAAGGAGGGGTTGTAGGAGGCACTTTACTTCAAGGCGAAATAAAGTTAGATGATGAGATTGAACTAAGACCTGGAATACTTAATGAAAGAACATCAAAGTATGAGCCCATCTTCACCTCAGTTGCAAGCTTAGGAACTAGTGCAGGCTTGGTCGATAAAGTAAAGCCTGGTGGGCTAATAGCTGTTGGAACAAAACTCGATCCATACATGACGAAAGGGGACGCTCTTGTAGGTCAAGTATTGGGCAAGCCTGAATCTCTTCCACCTATACATGAGGAAATATCACTTAGCGTTGCACTCTTTGAGGTTGCTGTTGGTGCCCCAGAGCTGATAAAGGTGGAGAGGATAAAAATGAACGAATCCCTTAGGCTGAACGTAGGCACAGCAGTAACTCTAGGAACTGTATCGTCCATAAAGGGAGATAGAATAAGTATTAAACTGAAGAGACCTATTTGTGCATCTATTAAGAGCAGAGTCGCTATAAGCCGAAGGATAGTAGATAGATGGCGCTTGATAGGATTGGGAATAATAGAGTAGTATCATAAATGAAAAGAGTACTGTTGGATGCTAGCTTTATCCTCACACTTGCTAGCAAGCCTTTAAAATTCATTGAAGAGTTAGAAGAGATGCTCGGTAAGGTTGAGCTATCGGTTTTAGAAGATACAGTAAAGGAGCTTGAAGCCATAAGTAAAAGGCCATCTGTAAAGAAGGCAAAACAAGCAAAACTGGCTTTGGATTTTGTAATGAAACTGAAACAAATCACTTATGCTCATGAGGGCTCTGTCGATGATAAAATATTGAGATATGCTAAAGAGAATGAATTTATTGTGGCTACTATGGATAGAGAATTGAGAAAGAGACTAAGGAAAATAAGATTATCTGTCATTACTTTAAGTGGGAATAGGTTGATGATAAATGGCGTTAGAATTTAAATTCATTATACTGATTTTCACAAGGATTTCCAATAATGTATAGAATTTTAGGCTGAAGATCGTTTTCCAGATGAAAGATCACGCTGGATAAGGTTAAAGTGTCAAAGCCTCCATGCCTACATATAGAATCTCTCTCACCATGGTGTTTTGCAATCCTAAAAATATCACCTATGGTCAATTCTCTCTCTTGCATGTAAGATTGAATGTAGTTCTCTCTTCTTAGAGAATTTTCGATGACTCTTTCATGAAGGTCTTTCTCTGGCTTAAAATCTATATGATGAAACCTATTTGTAATTATTGCACTATTAGCCTTTGATATGTATAACTTTCCATCAAAATTCTCTATCCTGAAGATTCTCTCTAAATCTCCCAATACATAATTGGCTGAACTATAAAGCCCTGATCTTAACTTATCTTTGATCATTTTGATGGCATCATCAAGGTCTTTTGAACCTAAGAGAACTTCTTTCAGTAATACGCCCCTTGACATAGGGCCTTTGAATCCTGGCACATTGGCTATTCCTCCAAAGATTTTGGTTTTTAAAGAATAGCCACAAACGATCCCCTTCAATCTGTAATCGAACAAGGCTACAACTTTGTTCTCATCAATTAGCCTAACGTCTTCTCCCAGATAGACTGCATCGACCTTATCATGATTCTCTAAAAACAGTAATCTATCTTTGCTATTTGGTCTTAATACTGCAACTATTGTACACATAGTTTAATCCACATTATTTGATGAGAATCTTACAAAAAATCTTATCGAAACTCACTATGAGTATAAAAACCAATAAATTTGTAAATTTAACCGATCTTTATTTAAACAAGAAGTATGAGGAAGAGTTAAAATCTAGACTTCTTCGTATTCTTCTTCCCAGCCCTCTTCGTATTCTTCTTCCTCATATTCTTCCTCGTACTCTTCCTCTTCTTCATATTCTTCTGACAATAAAATCACCCCAATGCACCTATAGTCCGAGGTGGATGAATATATAAGATTTACCTAATTCACTGTTAGTTTTAATGCTAATTTCGAGAAATGAAAACCTTAAAGAAAGTGTAAATATTTTTATTTAATGAAATTATTGAACTATGAGAATATTTATTGTCGAATGTAATGAGGAAGGGTTGATCAAGGCTTCAGAGATAGTAAAGAAGGGCAAGATAGTAGTCTATCCAACAGATACAGTCTATGGATTAGGCTGTGATCCTTATAATCCAACTGCAATTGAGAGGTTGTTTGAACTGAAATCAAGGGAGTGTAAACCTCTTCCTGTATTATGCTCAAGCATTGATGTTGTAAAAGAACTTGTAAAACTTGACGAGAGAGGGTTGAAATTGGCATCAAAGTTCTGGCCAGGTCCTTTGACGATAGTTGCAAAGAAGAATAAGACTTTGCCTAAAATCCTTACTTGTGGTAGTGATAAACTAGGAGTTAGAATACCTAATCATGAAGGTGCAAGAAAGCTAATCGAGCTTTGTGGTGGAAGCTTAGTAGGAACGAGTGCCAATAAATCTGGATTAAAGTCTCCTAGAACTCCTGGTGAGGTTTTAAAATTATTAGGAAGAGGATTTGATATAATGGTCGATGGCGGTCCGACTCCTTTAGGAAGGGAGTCCACAGTGATAGATATGACAGGTAAGAGCTTAAAAGTGATAAGAGAAGGAGCCATAAAAGCATCTGACTTGCTAAATTAAGATAGGTGCCACCCATTGAAGTTTAACCTCATAGCAACAACTCATAGAGGGCTTGAGCATGAAGCATCTTCAGAACTCTTTGCATTGTTGAATCAGATAGGCGATGAATCTCCAGATATTATAAAAACCGGCATACTAGGTCTCTTGGTTGCTAATACTAAATTAGAACCCTTTAAGGTTATAGAAGAGGTAAGAAGGATAGTTATCGAAGACCCATTAAGGATAAGATACATCTTAAGAATTATTCCCATAGATGCTGTAGTAGAGACGAATATAGAGGAGATAGTAGAAGCTGTATCGAAATTTACTAAAAGAATAGATGAAGAAAAATCCTTTCGCATCACTGTTGAAAAGAGGCGCACAAACCTTTCAAGTTCAGAGATAATTCATTCTGTTGCCAAAATAATCGATAGACCTGTAAATTTGGAGAAACCAGACTGGATAGTTCTAATAGAGATCATAGGAAAATTTACTGGGGTATCTGTTTTAAAGCCAGATCAAATTCTAAACGTGATCAAGATAATAAGAGAAGGTACTTAAAATAGAGGATTTTGACTTAATACTTGAATAAGTTAGATAGATTTAAATAAAGAAATCCGAGATGCTTTATTTCTTAAAGACTGAAAAATTGATCATAGCCTTAATCATACTGATAATAACTTACATAGGAATATCTTTTACAAGACTACCAAAAGTAAACATAGATAGACCTGCAGCTGCCTTTCTTGGAGCAGTTCTCATGGTTTTATTCAGAGTTCTCACCCCTCAAGAAGCAATATCTGCTATTGACTTCAACACTATAGCCTTGTTATTGGGCATGATGATCGTTATTGCGACTTTAGAGGAAAAAGGCTTTCTCACTTTTTTGGCAGTAAAATCTATGTCTATAGCGAAAAATCCAAAGGGGCTTTTAGTTGTTGTAATAGTTGCAACTGGATTAGCAAGCGCCTTTCTTGTAAATGATGCCGTTGTTCTATTGTTCACCCCAGTGATAATAGAGACTTGTAAGTTAATGGGCATAAAGAATCCAGTGCCATATTTGATTGCAGAGGCCATGTCTTCTAATATAGGAAGCGTTATGACAATAACTGGAAACCCTCAAAACATGCTCATTGGAATGGTTTCTGGAATTTCTTACATAGATTTCTTCTTTTATCTATCCCCCATCGCTTTTCTCTCAACCATAGTTCTAATCTTCATTGTTTACTTTATCTACAGAAAGGATTTCAATCAAGAATTAAAGATTGACGATTCTATTAAGAACAATAATTTTGATTTTAAGCAGATAAGATTTTCTCTCCCAATATTGATATTTACAATGGCACTCTTCTTTCTAAGCTCGTTTATCAAATTGGAGATTCCTATGATAGCTTTGATAGGCGCTACCTTAATGCTACTCTTTGCAGGAATAAAACCTTCCAAGATTATAAGCAAGGTCAATTGGGTGCTATTATTATTCTTTGCAGGGCTCTTCATTGTTATTGGCGGAGCTTCAAAGGCAGGCGTTTTAGACTTATTTTTAAAAGCGATAAACTTTAGTCCAAATGTTGAAGGGATCATATCATTAAATTTCTTCAGCACAGTAATTTCCCAAATAGTAAGCAATGTCCCTCTCACAATGCTCATAATTCCTTTGATCAAGTATGCAAAAAGTAATTTATTGTGGATAAGCTTGGCAGCAGGTTCAACTTTGGGTGGAAATGCTACTCTTATAGGCGCAGTTGCAAATCTAATCGTTGCAGAAGAAGCAGATAAGAAAGGTGTAAAGATCAGCTTTAAAGAATTCACAAAAACTGGCATTATAGTAACTATATTGACGATTTTGATTGCCATAATGATTCTTACAGTTGAGTATGAACTTGGATTCTTGGTTTAATTTTAACCAAAAATGTTCTTGCTAATGCCTTTTCCCGCTAGATCATTTGCAAAAAATCTACAAAGACTGCTGTCTAAAGGGAAAAGATGGAATTCAGAATTCTTACTTGTAATAGGCCCATGGTATCCGGCAGAATGGTTAGATTTCGTGGCATTTCATTTCTATCCTTCGTTCAGACGAAAATTGCTTCTAGTCCCAACAGGTAGTGATCGCCACTGATACTAAAAGATGGGGTCCTATCCTATCAGAAGGATTTATTTATTGAGATCGATTATATGTCTGGCTATGATCCATCAACAACTGTCATAAACTATTTCGTCTCATATTATCTCGAATTGAATATACATGTTCATGTGACAGTTGATGATGAACTTTCTTGGGGTCAACTTGCTGCAATCGGTGTTTCGCCAGATTCACTCACCCCTTATGAATGTGATCTGGTTGAAAACAATTTTCATGACAATCCCGCTACTCACGTTTATGTCTTTTATGCAAAAGCACTACGCGATCCAGATACAGGTGTAGAGCCGCTTGGTTGGGCCTCAGAATTTGGTGCATTTATCAATAAAGAATTAGTCAATTCTAACGAAGGCTTGAAGGTTTTATGGTTGACGGATAGGATGAGAACGGAAAAAGTGGTTTTGCTTCATGAAGTTGGGCATACCTTAGATGTGATAACTTGGACTTCTGAGGGTGAAGAGGATTACTGCAACAAATGGGGTTGCATAATGGCTGGAGCAGACGTGTGGTGGGATATATTTGGTGGGATAAGTCAAATTGCCGCGTTTTTCTCGGATACACCACACTACTGCCAAGACCATGTGACACTAATTAACCTGAGAGATAAATGGTCTGTGGCTGAGAGCTGGATACCCTGAGAAACCGCTTTGAAATCTATCCTTTTCGTTCATAGAAAAAGGGGCAATCAGAGCTTAATCCCCCGATCTCATAGGGCGACAACTTAACCGACTAATACTTGTTTTTAATTTAGTAAATTTTAATTCTTAGTTGCTTTAGCTATCTTTGAGCGGTGGTCGTCTAGCCTGGTCTAGGACATCAGCCTGCCAACATTTAGGCAGACCGCTGGCAACCCGGGAGATCGTTTTGATCCGGGAATTCAAATCCCGGCCACCGCACCTTACTTTAGTAAAAATTAATTCTGGATTAGATTGATAAGAGAAAAAATAATCATTGTTCTGCTTTCTCGCTGTAAATCATGGCGATCTTCATCTTCCCCTTGCACTTGGTGCATTCTCCCCCATCTTTGTATATGTAGTCTCCTATCTGGAAAGCCCTTTTTGTCTTTAGATGGCAAGAGTTGCACTCCTCAACAGTATACACCAAGAATTTTGATCGCTTCACAGGGCTGCTCATAGTATCCATTGATTGCTTTACTGCTCCTTAAAAACCTCTTCGTTAATTTACGAAGTTATTGAGAAATTCCTATTGTATTACCAACGCCTATGATTGCTATTTTGTCCCCTTCCTTTGTCTTCTCTTCTATTATCCTGTTTATAATTCCTATTACTTTGTCTATAGTTTCAGCTATTTCCTTTTTCATTACTGATATAGCTTCGATTATAGATTGTTTTATTGCTATAGCGTATAGTGGAATACCATGCTTCGATGCCACTTCTTCTATCTTGAACCTATCAACGCCTATACCGCCTATTATAGCACCAACTCCTTCTGCTATTTCTCCAGTCTTCTCACCCTCAAGCTTTAATGCTGCATCTATCATTATTATTGAATCTATCTTTACGCCCATTTCTTCTACAAGACGAGTCAAAGCATTACCGGGCTGTCCTACGTTCCCTCCAGGTCCTTCAGCTTTAATGAGGTAGAGCGCCCTTCCCTTATACTCTGATTCACTCATAACTGTATCCTTGGCAATGACTTTCTTCTCTTTCTCAACCATCATCTTTCCCACGACCATGGCTCCTATACCGTCTCCTATAGGTTGGGACTGCTTGAAGGCATCTATTGCGCCCATAAGAGCCTGAGCCTCTTCAAGCACTTGGGGTAGAACCATCTGAAGTTGCACTACCCAGATGTAGCTCATGGTCTTCTTACCTAAGAGGTAATAGTGCCTGACCACTTTGTAGATATAGTTTAAAGCCGTAGCCACTTCTAAGAGATTCTCGATATTACTGGCTTGAGTATCTGTAGCTGATGAGACAAGGCGCTTAATCTCTGCCCTCACTCTATCATCTCTTATATTCATTATATGTTCTATTTTCTTTACTATGCCAGCAGGATCCAAATCTACAGGCAATAGGGTAAAGTACTCCAAGAATTGATCTATTTTCTCGCTTATGTTTTCTTGAGATTTACCAAAAGAAGATATGAATTCTATGGCTTCTTTTCTTGATTTCTCCTTCATTAGCTTGAGCTTGTTCAAGGAGCGGGAAACATCGCTTAGACTCATCCATAGTTGTATTTTTTGCCCATAGAATATCAGCAATATGAAGGGTATATAGAATAGCAACAGCCCTAACATGGACTGATCTCCAAAGCCAATTTGTAGCGATGTGAACAATACCATGCGCCTTAACTACTATCTATATAGAGTTTTTTCCCTTTTTAGCTTTTTGTTTACGATTTGAATTGTTATGTAGCAGAGACTTATGAGTTCATATCTTAGTTAGTTTATATTCTCGAATTCTAACATAATATGGCGCATGTTTAGTTTAGGTTTTTAAAAGAGAAAATGTTAAATATTTATAACGTTAGAAATACTTAACATAGGCAGGATGGGCATGAGAAAAAATAAGATTGGTTATTTAGGAATACTTGGTTTTCTAGGACTGCTTGGCTTAATTACACAAAATTCCGGGTTTTATGGCGCCTTCGGAGGAAGTGGTAGTGATGAGGGAGTCGAAAAGAACATCGACCGAGTGTGTAGAAACGCTTTCATATTCACTACAATAACATCAGCTTTATCTTTAGCCTATATAGCGACTTTCAAAGCCGTTGAAATCTGGCCGCTCGCACTGTCTCTTCCTTTTATCGCAATCGTATTGTTCGCTTTATTCTACATTTACTACGATAGAGGGGGAGATTGACCAACTTAAATGAAGACGAGAATAAAGGAACTTAGGGAGAAGCATGGTCTTACGCAGGAGGATCTTGCATGGAAAGTAGGGGTTACTAGGCAGACTATTCTCTTCCTAGAAAAGGGGAAGTATAACCCTTCGCTGAGACTGGCTTACAAAATTGCCCATGTATTTAACGTAAAGATCGATGATGTCTTCTCTTTCGAGGATGAAACTACAGTGTGATTTTTAATAAACTATCCCTCATCATATATCTAAGCCTTTTCATATAGCATGAAGGTGGGGTCGGTGGGATTTGAACCCACGACCGCCAGCTCCCAAGGCACTCCAAAATACGTATGTAAGCCATACGAGATGAGAATAGAGAATGGTAAAGAATATAAATTGAGAATAGATTCGAAAATTCTCTCAGAATTTACTGAATTTTGTAAGGTTGATTTAAGATTGAAAGATAGCACTATTAGAGAGCATTGCATCAATATTAGAAAGTTCTTTAAGACTGTAAGAAAACCTCTTTCATCAATTTGTATAGAAGATTTAAGAAGTTACTTAAATTCATTAAATAAAAGCGATTCTCATTACCGAAACCAGATCAAGTCTTTGAGAAGGTTCTTCAGAGACTTCTTGAATCGAAAAGATTTAGTGGCTACCTTTAAATTACCAAGTATAGATTATAGACCGAAAATACTTCCATCAAAGGAAGAGCTAAAGATATTCTATGAAGCCTTGCCTACTCAAAAGCTCAAAGCAATCTTTCTCTTTTATGCTACAACTGGGTTAAGAAGGAAAGAAGTTCTTGATTTAACTCTTGAAAATCTAGACTTAAAAAAGAGAATGGTTTTGCCAAAAAGAGGAAGTAATACTAAAAGAGTCTGGTTATCCTTTTACAATGATGAGGCAGAGAACAAGGACTGTTGGCATGGGCTTCTTCTTGACGGGCGAGTTATCCTTTTACAATGATGAGGCAGAGAAGGTATTAAGAGAATATCTTTTCACTCGAAATCCTAATGATCCACGTCTATTCCAAATCAACGAAACCAATCTAAGAGTAGCTTTGAAAAAGGCTTATCAAAAGACAGGGATCAAAATTACCCCTCAGATTCTTAGAGAATGGTTTTGTTGTGAAATGGGAAGATTAGGAGTTCCAGATAGATATGTCGATGCTTTTTGTGGTAGAGTTCCAAGAAGCGTATTAGCAATACATTACACTGATTTCAGCCCTGAAAGACTAAAAGAAATCTATGATAAAACCAATCTTAAAGTGTTAAGCCAAAATGAAAAGCAAAACAGCCACATATCACATCAGGCTTAAAGGCCGATTTTAAATAAGGTTTTTGAAGGGTAGAAGTGGGTTTTGAGGGCTTTTTAAGCTAAAGGGATATAGAAATATCTTAAGAGCTTTTAAAAGCGGAAATTTGATGAGAAACATTCTCATTATAGAACTTTTACTAAAGATTCAATTAAAGAGGCAGATGAAGAATCAATTGAATTCACAAGATGTTCGAACATCTCTTCTTTTGTGCACTTTAAAAAATAAGAATCAAACTTTACACTCTAACTTCCAATTCAAATTTAAGCCATTTATTGGAATATTGTCCATGATTCCGAAGCTTTAAGCTAAAATAAACTATCGCCCCTATAATTTATATTTCTCACATTTCACCCACTTCTCAAATTAATCTCAACTTTATGCTCCCTTGCACATTCAATTATTCTTTTGATTATATTTTCCTCCCTTGGATCTATCTCAATCTTTAAGTTGTATTCATCAAAATTTATTCTGTAGCCCCCACTATTCTCACTTTTCCCTTTGTACCAGTAAATTTCATTTATCATGATTCTAGGTGCTTTCTTCTCAATTTCCTTAGTTTTATTTGCAAGCTCTCCAGTTTTAATTGTTAACACTTCCTTAGTTTGAAAATACCGCAGACACAAAATTCCTCCACTAACAAGGAAAACTAAAACTATTAATATCAAAATGGATTTCCAGTTAGTTCTGGGGTCTTTTAATTTGGCTAAAAAATTTTTAAGTGCCTTCATAGGCTTTTTATATTGTAGCATTTTTGGAAGAGCAGAGTCAAACAAATAAGCTTAATAAAGGAAATTATCATCAATTTCTAATTATCCACAGTCTAGGGTCTTGACAGTCGTGTTTGGGCAATTAAAATAACTTGTCAAATTTTTTTAATTCAAGCCTTTTTCTCATAAAATTTTCTGAGACTTAAAACTCCTCGGCTAGTTCAGGGATTGGGTCATAAGATTCTTCATAAAAAGTTCGAAATTTAAATTATTACCCGAAATCCTTTAAAATCTTTTCAAACAAGGGTTTTAATTTAGGAATGTCTTCTTTAACAGTTTTCCAAACTCTTTTTAAATCAACTCCAAAATATTCATGGATGAGTTTATCTCTCATTCCTGCCATATCTTTCCAAGGTATCTCTGGATAACGGTTTCTCACCGATTTTGGTATCTTTTTTACCGCCTCTCCAATAACTTCTACGGCTCTTATTACCGCATAGATTGTTCTTTTATCCTTTGCAAAATCATCATAATCCATTCCTTCTACAAAACTCAGAACATCTTCCATAGCTCCGATGATATCCTCTACATAATCTAAAAATTCCCTTTTCATAGATTTACAACTTCTTCTAAGATGCGCCTTCCAATCCTTGGTTTTAGGGTGCTTTTCTCAACCAAATCAACTTTAACCCCCAGCTCTTCACTCAAATAATTCTCCAATCTAATAAAATCCAAAAGGCTTAGGCTTGCTGACTCCTCAAACTCAACCAAAATGTCAAG
>CALLJF010000018.1 GCA_938091495.1 uncultured Nitrososphaerales archaeon
CTTGCGTCTGGTTTAATAGATAATCCAATGGACAAGTTCTGAACACCAGGAATCTTTGATAATGTTTCCTTCGTTATCTTTGCAAATTGATCAAACTGATTTATTGTTTTTAGATTAAATAGAACTATATGCTTTATCATTATCATCAACTCATCTTTTTCATCAAAGTTTTACTATAAATGGCAAAAGCATCTCCATTGCTAATACAATTATCACAAAGGCAACTTGAAGTTGAACTCTTAACATCACAGATTAGATAATATGCACAAGAGTAGCACTCTATCATCGAATTACATGTAAAGCACCTTGGAACGAATTCAAAATCCTCTCCTAAAGCCCTCTTTAATATTGATGATATTGCCATCAGATTACTATTAGCATCAGCTTTGAAACCTTTGGATTTATCATAAACTAATCCTGCCTTCATTAAACTTACAAAAAATTCTTTTCCCAACCTTGGTAGCTTGAACCATTCATTGATTGCAACTATCAAATCATTTCACCCTTACAGAAATTCTTTCAGCCTCCTTCATGATAACCTTTAATGTGCTATCATCCAAGCCTAATGCTCTAAAAAATCTTTCCATAGAATCCTTATCCCTGCTTAAAATTAGTAATAAGTATGGCATGTATGTTGATATAACTTCTCGAGAAGATGTATGAAGAAACCTCGATAAGATTTTGCCAAAGCTCTTTAACGCTTTACTCTCATTCCACATTCTAATTTTTAGATTCCAGGGCATATCATCATCACTATAACTCACTGCACCTTTACGAGTGGTATTAAAAAGAGAGTAGGCCAATACTCTATCAAAGTATCTTAATAGCCTCCATTCCTGAGTCTTTCCTATCATCTTAACGATTTCATCAGCTTCTCCAATCTTCTCCAAAGCCTTTATGAGTTCATCACTACTTAAATCGCTGTTTATAATACTAGTATAAGCTAATCTGACCTTATCTCTCGGCATGGCATCACAATTTTTAAGGGCTTCGTAGGCTTTTTCTTGAGATTCAGCATTAAAGAAACTTTCAAAGCCTTCTCTCAAGCTGTAGGTTAAATCTCTGCTCGATATTATAGAACTAATTTCTTCTGTTGATAGACCTGAAAAGGATTGAGCAGTATTTATGGCTGCCCTCATATCGCCCTTAGATTCTCTAACTATCAAGCGAATGGCTTCTTTGCTCAGTTTAACATTTTCTCTTCTGAGAATGTTTTCAACATAAATCTCCACAAATCTTGGAGGAATTCTTGCAAATCTAAACACTTTCGATTTTCTTATCAGTTTAACTATTTTTTTATCATCTTCTAAGTTTGCAGCCATAACTATTGGTGCTATGCTTTTTTCGATCAATTCTTCTACGAACTCTATTCCTCCTCTATCCTGCCTTTCATACATTCCATCTACTTCATCCAAGAATATCAGTAATTTCTCGCCAAACAGACCTTTAGAGCCTAACGATGGTCCTAACATTTGCATCATCTTTTCTTTTGTTCTAACATCGCTGGCATTCAATTCAACCATATTATAGCCCAATTTCTTAGCAACTAAATGCACTAAAGTAGTCTTTCCTGTTCCAGGAGGACCTAAGAGAAGGGCAGGCTTCGATCCTTTCTTCCATTCCTTTAACCAATTAAAGAATTCTATCCTGCTTTCCTCATTACCAACCATTTCCTCTACGCTCTTAGGTCTGTATTTTTCAACCCACATTAAGGGCTCTAGTGGCAAATTAGTCTAAAAAGCATTTAGTTTCAGCGAAGAGATAATAGTTTATTTGCCTGACTTTCTAAAGGCTATAAAAAGCCTATAGGCATATAGTGCTAATCCCAAGGGAAAAGAGACCATAGAGAACCAGTAAATTCCATTGGCTGAAATAAGTCCTAGAAGTGGATTTCCATCTATTGGATAGAATGGATCATCTCTCCATAAAGAAAAGAATCAAGAAAGACATGAGAATAAACTCCAAAAAGAGTTATGTAGAAAATTCTTTTGAAGGAAGACTTTTGCTCAAGCACAAATAATTTCATGATCTTTCTCAACCATCTATAAAGGTAATACACTATGATTGTCACTAAAATTCCTAAAATCGATGCACCAAGATAAGAGTGGAAGAATCCATGAAGAGGTAATGGGAGAGCCGGACATCAAAACGTAGATACCCTCAAATCAACGATTACACTCGACAAAAAAAGAGCGGGTAGATCGAATATCGGGAAAAATAGCATGCCTATGAGGAGAGGAGGACTCCAGTGAAAAGGTGTAAAAGGCACAAGCACCCCTCAATCATATCAATTAACGCATGAGTCCTCCTATGAGAAAGGCTATCAAGCCTAGGAGCATTCCAAGAAGAGCAATACTCTTCACATGTAAAGCATTAACTTCGGATGGATTCTTAAGAATTCTAGCAGATGCATATATGAAAATTAAGCCAGGAATAAATATCAGTATTGCATAGACTGTGCCTACTATGCCTGTTATGAAAGGAAGCCAGCTAAACACTATTGCCATAAAGAACATAGTAGCGCCAAGAATAGATGCAAACCTTGAACCATGAATTCTTGCTATTGACTTGATTCCTCTCAGTTCGTCTCCTGCAACATCGCTTATCGTTTTTATGACTTCTCTTCCAGTGCCAGCAAAGAAAGATGTTAACGCTAACCATAGCAGCAATGGTTCATCAGCGTTTCCTACAGCCATGCCACCATATACGTAAGGTATCGCTATTGAAGTTGCCACTATAATATTGCCGATGAATCCTCTTTTCTTCCCCCAGAAGTTGTAAAACCATGCAAGAAAGGCAAACACTGATGCTACTACAAAATTACTGAAACTTATCAGAATAGACGATGCTATCCCTATTGAAAGAAGAATCAGAGCCAATATTATGGCAGAATTCTTTGAAATGGAACCACTTGGCAAAGGCCTATCTGGTCTATTCACTTTATCGACCTCAATATCATAGTAATCATTTACCACCATGGAGAAGCTGGATACGAAGAAGCCTGTCAAGAAGCCTAGTAGAGAATAGATTGAAATAATCATGCCAGGAGAGGCCACGCCAATCCCCACTATAACTGCAAAGCCCACCATGATGGAGTTGATAGGTCTCATAAGAACGAGCATGCTATTCAGAGCCATTTTATTCATCTTTTTGTATTCATATTTTTAGTAAAGCCTCTACTTATCTTTGTATTTTAAGGTGTAAACTACCTGCCAGCCTATTGTCAAGGGTCACTTTAATCTTATGCCTCCAAAACCAATCGGTGCAATTTGGGTTTATATAATCTATATCCACATACTCGCTTCTCAATAGGTCAGCTATATGTTGCTCTACCAACTTTATTTCTTGCTTTGAACCAAACCTGTCACAGGTATAGTCCAAGGCTCTCTCAATAGGTTTAAGGCGTTTGTAATGACCCTACTCTCCAGCTCCCCCACTTTCGGCTCCACATTCGCTCTATACAAGTTTGGCCACTCGATGTTAAGCATCTGGTTAAGCTTTAACTATGCTTTTTACTGGATTCTTCCTCAAGCCTACCATACTTTATGTCAAAATATTCGAACTCTCCTGTCGCTGGTAAAGTCTCAATTATTTTTACGCTCTCAACATCTATATCTTCTTTGACATTTATCTTTTTGACAAAATCATCTAAAACTTCCTTTTCAGCTTCACAAACAATCTGAACATTGCCATCCCTAAAATTCTCCACAAAACCTTTGATGCCTAAGCCCCTAGCTACTCGCTGAACAAAATCCCTATAACCAACCTTCTGAACCTTGCCTTTAACAACTATCCTAAATCTGACGAAAACCACTAACTTAAACCACCATCATTCTTCAACATGAATTAAATATTTAAACTTCTTCAACTGAAAAATTACCTCTCAAAGTTTGACATTCTACCATCATATTCTAGCCCTTGTTGATATCCTTATAAGATAGCACAAATTAATAGATAAAGAGGATAGCCTTGAAAGTTCAAGTGAATGTGAAGCTCGACGAAAAGATCCTTCGAGAAGTAGAGAAGCTGATAGAGAAAGGCAGGGTGAAGACGAAGAAGGAGGCTTTTGAGAAGGCTTTACTCCTGCTTTTGAGATCCTATAAAGCGTCGGAGCTAGCTGAGAGAATCGATAAAATAAGAGAGGGTACTGAGTTGATGAGAAGTGTAACTGAGGCTGTAATCGAATCCCATGAAGAGGAAGATAGGTAATGGTCAAAAAACTTGCCCTTGATTCATCCATAGTAGTTAAGTGGTTCAAGAAGGGTGAAGAATTTGAGCGTGAAGCGTTAAAGCTCAAGGATGAAGTGTTATCATCAGATATAAGCATAAGTGCTTGTGAGTTGATGCATCTAGAAGTCTGTCGAGGCCTTGTAAAGGCAGGATACTCTGAGCAGAAGGTAGATGAAGCATACTTGGCATTAAAAGAAATGTCAGATTTCGGGTTCTTGAGGTTAGTCCCAGTCAAAGACCTGAAAGACAAGGCTAAAGAGTTGATCGTGAAGCTGAATCTGTACGTTGCTGATGCTGTAAGCCTCGCAGTAGCATTTACAAGCCATGTGAACCTCGTGACAGAGGATAGGCATCTACACAAGCAAGAAGTTAAAGACTCTTTAGAAAAGGAAGGGTTAAAGACTATTCGCTTGAAGGAGCTATACATATAAACCCTTCTGATTTAATGATAGACAATTGAATATGAGGACTCCTAATATGTTACCCTTCTCATTCTTTGTTATATGCATGGCTAATCTCTTATCCGTTAATCTAGCCAATAATTTAGGCATAGTGGCTCTAGTGAGAGAGTCTTACAAGGCTTTACGAGGCATTAGACTCAATGCTTTAGTCATTGGTATTTTGTAAGGCGTTTCTATAAGCCCATCATCTATTTGACGATTTATCTTTTGTGCGAGTTTTAAGGCTTCTTTAGCCTTAAGTTCATCAAAAATAGCCTCACTCGCCCCATCAAGCCATGTTTGAACAGCGATCTTATCATTTAGAGTGTAGATCTGCTCCTTATAATGCATAAGCTAAAACAACTGCTACCTCTGCACTATTTGTCAATGTCTTCATAGCAACTCCATTTATCTTGTTTTCTGTTGCATGATTCATAAGCTCTCTAGTATCCAAGTATATTATATTGGCAAAATTTGGATATGTATAAAGATCAACAATAAATTCACCATTCAATGTAAGGCAATATGAGTCTCTGACGGTTGCTCTTAAACCTAGCTTATTAAGCCTTTTTGCTGCAATTTCCAAATCTTTTGCTGATACTAGAACATCTATGTCTGCTGGCACGTATGCTACAGACCTAAAGACTTTGAACAATGTGTATTCTAAGCCATTCAAATTCTCAGCTACATCAGCTATTTCCTCTAAAGTTCTACCATACTTAGCTTCTTCCGTGGCCCTAACTTGGCCTTTTACATCAAACCTTCTTAAAGCGTGGAGAAACATCTTGTTTTTCTTAGCGTGCTCTAATAATTGAGGTATTGGCTTACTAGATTTGCCGGATTTCAAACTCTCTTCTAAGGCTTTTGTTAACCCCTTTCCATTTCCTTGATTTATGCTATTTTTCAGTTGAATAGATTCAAGCAAGAGTTTTGAACCCTCCCAACTGTTTCTTTTACTCTCATAGAATAGAAAGGGTGCGAGGACAAACTTACCTTTTATTTATACTTGACTTTTAGATGGCTCAGGCGAGTACTTGAACGTGTAGCGCTTCAAAGTATAAGCACGTCGGCGACCTGTATATAAAAGAGAGCGATCTGATCAGGCTTTAACTTGAAGTACAGTTTCATCGCCCTCTCAAGGGCCTCCACAGAACTACTTCCATCAGCTACGATCTTCACATTATGCAAAGCAACATGTCTTCATCTATACTTCTCAATACTCCTCGGGACCTATAGTTGGAGCCTGGTAAACAGTTTCAGACATTATTAACCCAACATCCAGGGTCGGACGCCAATATATTACCCGTCTCTTCGTAAGCCCTTCCTCGGCATCCAGCACATATGTTTCTATGAACGCATTTGCCGCATTTACCTTCCAAAAGTTCCCTCGATCTAAGTTTAGCTAATACTGATGATTCTTCCCAGATTTTTATAATACTCTCCTCCTTTATATTGCCAAGTTTGACTTGAAGGAGCATACATGGTATCACGTCACCGTTTGGAAGTATGGTAATGTAGCCATTAGGCATCCCAGCAGCACATCCTCGACCATAATATGGGATTCTTCGAAGTACGTGAGTTGGAAAATGCCTCGGTTTGACGTCCCTTTCCTTAAGGATCAAAGGATACATAGGGCAACCTGGCACCCTGATCAAGATCGGACAGTCTTTCTGGGCTTCAGCCAACCACTCCATAACATTCTTCCTTTCGCTTCTACTCAAAATTTCTTCAGGGCAATTTTGTTTAACTCTTGGAACTTGTACGAGGTCGAAGAACTCTGCAGCACTGGCTTTACTCTCAACGGCTAACCTTAGCATGTCTGGAATTTCGGGAAGGGATTGCTTTCTAATGACCATGCCAAACTGAAAAGGCAGACCTGCCTCTTTACATGCCTTAACTCCTTGTATGGCTTTATGAAAGGCTCCCTCCTCGCCTCGAAATGAGTCGTGAGTTTCTGGCTTGGCACCATCGATGGAGATCTGTACCATTTGGATGCCAGCACTCTTCATTCTATTAGCCTTCTCAGTGTCAATAAGAACTCCATTACTTCCTACCACGGTTCTCATGCCCTTCTCTGAAGCATACTTAACGATCTCGAATAAGTCATCCCTACAAAGGGGCTCACCACCATCAAAAATCAAAAGCCCTATACCCCATTTTGCAAGGTCGTCCAAGAACCTCTTTGCTTCCACTGTAGAAAGCTCATCATGTGCCTGTGCATCTGTAGCATCGCTATAGCAATGCTTGCATTTGAGATTACACTTCCTTGTGATTGCATATGAAACTAGATAAGGAGGAGCTATCATAGTCCCCACTTATACATTCTATATTTTATCCTTTACTGGAAGGGGTTCTGTTAGGTTAAGGAGCATGAAAATTTCCTTAAATTAATTTTCAACCCTTTGCAAAGCTAACTAAGATTTTTTGCAAGCCCGAGCTATATTGAAATGCCTTCTTTTTCTTCAATGCTATATCCTTTGGCAGACCAGCCTTCATAGCTACTTCCCTTAAAACCAGTTTGCGTTGATCGTCCAATATTCCTATCTTTAAGCTCAAAGGCAAGGATAAAGCATACTTGACTAAATTCATGTTAGCATAGGGTAGCCTTATTTCAGTATAGGGAGAGGATGCTTTCTCATCTCTTTCAAAGTTGTTCTTATGAGCATCGATAACATCTTTTAGCATAATATCTTCTGCAAATTCTTCTCCCATATCCTTTAATGCTTTAACATACTTGGCATAGCCTCCAAACAATTCATCAGCAAGCTGACCTAAGAATAAAGCATCACAACCAATTTCTGAACATCTCTTGGCAGAAAGATTGATGCCTATACCTATTGCTAAATCCATAACCTTATCACTTTCTATCAAATTTTGTATTAAATCGATCTTACCCTTTATTTGTTTAGTATCAACCTGAAGCTCCTCGATTTCCAATCCAAGGTTTTTCGCTGAATTTATCACACCTTCATTTTTAGAGCCTTTTGTATGTATTGAGAGAAGGATTACCTTTGTCAGCTTTGAGGCGATTAAAGCTAAAAGAGAGCTATCTAAACCGCCAGAGAAGCCTATTACAATTCTATCAAGACCTCTAACCCTTCTTCTGATAGATTCTGAAAGAAGCTCTAATACTTTATTCGAGGCTTCTTCCATGCTGATGTTTAATTTAGAATTTGTTTCGATTCTATCAAATACTAGGCTCTGCTCACCTCTTATGGATACTTTATGAATGCTACCTGGATGAACTCTCCTGATATTCTTGAATCCTATGGACTTAAGAGCTTTCATCTCAGATGCTATGCCAAGAATTTTAGATTCTTTAGAAAAGTATAGAGGCTTTATCCCTAATGAATCTCTGCCATATATCAATGAATCGTTATCAATTCCTGCAAAGGCAAAGTCAGCATCTATTTCCGATAGAATCTTTGGAGCTCTTTCTATGTCTTCAAAAATCTCATTTAATTTGTTCGATAAGTCAAAGCCTTCAGGATAGTAAACTTTACCATGAATAGCCATAATATCTTTTGATGCTTTAGAAAGGCAGCAACCTATTGCTAGGCTTGACTCGATTTTATCAAGGTCTGAAATATCGTCTATACACTTATCCTCAGTGATTATTTCATAACCATATCTAGCACGATGAGAAATTGATTTAAGGGCAAAAACAAGCCTAGGGATTACGTCATAATCTCCAAAGAGAGCAACGATGCCATTTATTCCACTTGAATTTGAAATCACGGTTTTTATTTTAATGCCTAAGATAAATTTAAATCTATAACGAGCAAGTATTCGCCACTCATGCTTTTGAAATTCTAAGGTGAAAATTTGATCGAGTTAGATGAAGAGGACTTTGATCTAGAACAAACTCATGTCAGCCAAGGCATGGTCTTGACGCCTGTCATTAGACAAAAAGAAGTGTCTAGAACCATAACTAGCATATAGATATCAACGTTAACCTATCATGATTTCTACTTCTTCATGAGCCAAGCCGTTCTTATCTTTTGGAATTGCTCTATTACATTCGCTATTATCATCTTAGACGATGATAGATACTTTTTAGGATCGAATAAACTCATGACTTCATCCTTTTTCAATAAAGCGCTTAATTCCTCGTCTTTGAGAATAGCCTCAGAATATGGTATATTCCTATTTGATGCTTCACTAGCAGACTTTCTCAATAATCTATGAGCTTTTGACCTCGATAATCCTTTTCTTAATAAAGCATCTAATACGAATTCTGAATAAATCTGACCCTGAGTCAAATCTATGTTGGCTTTTATCCTATCAGTCCTAACTACTAAACCCTTCATAACGTCCATCATCAAGTTGATACATTCATCCAAAAGTATGAAGGCTGAAGGCACTATAATTCTCTCATTGGCAGAGTTAGAAAGATCTCTTTCGTGCCACAATGGTATATTGTAAAGAGCAACATTGGGTAATGCTCTAATATACTTAGCCAGGCTAGAAACTCTTTCACATTTTATCGGATTCCTTTTTATTGGAACTGCAGAGCTTCCTATCTGATTAGTAGCAAAAGGCTCTTCAACTTCTTTTATCTCTGTGCGTTGTAAATTGCGAATCTCTTTAGCCATTTTATCCAGTGTTGATGCTAATAATGCTGTGAAGAATATTACCTCAGCAAGAATATCCCTAGGAACTACTTGGGTGGCAGCATCCAAAGATTTCAGACCTAGCTTTTTTGCTGCTAATACTTGAACATCCAAAGCCTTCTCGCCCATAACAGATCCTGTACCAACTGCTCCAAGAGTCTTGCATACCAAGGCTCTATCCTTCAACTGTTGCAAGCGCAAAATATTGCGGTTCATTTCAGAGATCCATACAGCGAACTTTAAACCAAAGGATATTATGCTGGCATGCTGGCCATGAGTCCTACCTACAGCGGGCAAATCTTGATAATCCAAGGCTTTATCACATAAAACTTCTGTCAAATAGATCATCTTTCTTTCGATTATCTCCAAGGCTTGCTTTAATTGCAGTGATAATGATGTATCTAGAACATCGTTGCTAGTTAGGCTGTAATGAACCCATGGCTTTGCCTCATCGTTGCAGACTTCGACTATAGCCTCTACCAAAGATGCTGTCTCATGCTGTGTTGTTGCTTCTATCTCACGCCATCTTTCTATTGTAATATGCTCAAGATTCGCTTTAGATGCGATCTCCTTAGCAGCATTCTTAGGGATTAAGCCTATTTCTGCTTGAGCCTCTGCAACAGCAGCCTCCACCATTAATTGATACTTTAAATAGCTCTCCTCTTCGAATACATCTCTCATCTCTTTGCTACCATACCTTTCAGGAACAGGAAGAGTACTTCTATAAGATGCCATAAGACTTCTTTTTAGCAGCATAGATAAAAGCTAATCGAAATGATTAATTAGATTCATCCTCTATTCTTTATCTCGTTCAGTCTTTCCTTGAACTTCTCAAGATTCGTGTTTTCAACTATAAGAAGGCTTAATTGTATAGAAACTATCATTATCTCTACTTTCGATAAATTCCCCTTTAACTCTAGCTCTTGAAACTTCTTTTTGATTCTCTTCACTTCATTTCTGAGCCAACTTGGCCAGTACAATGTATCTTTTACCATCTAGTTCCTTATGTTTTGTACCTCTCTAGTTGGATCTGCAGTTGCATTGTACTTCTCTAAGAAGGAAAAGAAGGTTGCAAAAAAAGAATTCTTTTTTTAATCTAGAGCAACAGCTCACTTACAACTCTTGCACATAATTAAAATATAAATTCTCATGATACTAATATGATAGTTGCTTGAGGGTTATAGTAAAGCTAGAAGCTTTGGAGGACTGTGCCTACGAATATGAATATCATCACCATCTTCAAGGATTAATCTATAATCTGATAAAGGATAGCGAGTATTCCTATCTTCACGATAAGAAGGGATACAAGTTCTTCTGCTTTTCAAACATCTTCCCAGCTATGGATCTTAAGAAGGGAGATAAGAGAACTTTGATAGTATCATCGCCAGACGATTTGTTCATTGAAAGATTAGGAGAAACCTTCCTTAAAAATAAGAGGGATAATAAGAAAGTCAAAGCAGGGAGGATGAATTTTGCAATTGATAATATCAGCTTTCTCAAAATTAGGCTTGATGGTAGAGATCATAGTCTCATAACTGGCACTCCCATAGTTGTAAGGATGCAGAAGGATAGATGTAAAGAATACGGTATAAAATTGGATAAAGCTTATGATTATGTATATTGGAGAAAAGAATATCCATTAACAGCATTCATAAAGCAGATTGAAGATAATTTAATCAAGAAATATGTCGAGTTTTATAATGTAACTCTTAATAGCGACATATTTCCATTGATACAGATACTAATGTTCAAGAAGCAGATTAGTACTAGGCTACACTTTGAAGAAGGAACTCAGATAGTAATTGGGACTACATGGGAGTTCTATTTTAGAGGTTTGAATGATGATCAAATTAGATTATTAGAGTTTGGTATGGATGCTGGTTTTGGAGAAATGAATAGCAGAGGTTTTGGGTTTATGAATATCGAGGGTAAATGATTTTAATATTAGGGGTTAATACATAATAGGATTGAAAGTATGCGACTCAAACTGCTCCTAGAGGCGACAGAAGATATAGCAATACCGTGGTCATATCGTTCTGATCTAACAAGGCTGGTCTATCGATTGATTGGTTTGGCAGATAAAGATTACGCATCATGGTTATATTACAAGGGGTATGTTAGGGGAAGAAAGGTATACCGCATGTTCTGCTATTCCGATCTGGAGTGTGCACGTTTTGAAGTTTCATCCGAAGGCCTTAAAGCCCGAGGAAGTATGGTTTGGCAAATCACAAGTCCAGATGAGAATTTTATCAAGAAACTAATGAGCGGTATTAATATACTGAGTAATAGGCTAGAAATCTTTGGTGGTAAGATCGAAGTATTAGACGCCATCGAGACTCGTATGCCTAGCATTGATAGGGCGACCACTTTTCATACCATCTCACCCATAGTAGTTTCTAAACAAAATAAAGGTAAGGATTCACCTCCGCTATATCTTAGTCCTCAAAATCACGGCTTCACAGAAAGTTTGGAAAGAAACATGTTGTTCAAATGGGAGGCATTTAATGGTAAGCCGATTGAGCAACAGGGGTTCCAGATAAGAGTTTGGAATCCCAAAAGCAAACTTGTTCCTATCTTTAATATAAAGGTTCGAGCTTGGAATTTGAAGCTTCAGATGTGGGGTTCTGACGAACTAGTTCGTTTCGTCTACGATACAGGATTAGGTGAAAGAAACAGTCAGGGCTTTGGTATGATCGAAGTAGGGGGTTAGTCTGTTGTTAACTTCGCTAATACAACTAGCAAGACTATTTTTCGAGTATGAGACTAAGATGCGTGGCATCCCTAACGATGTTCTGATAACAAGTAGGCTTTGTGAACCGCTAAAACAAGACTTGAAGGTGTTATCAGTTGATGCTAAGCTCGCTAATGTAAAAATCGAGGACTACAAAGAAGAGGAAAAGTGGAAGTATCTATACGCGTTGCCTACTAGCAGACGAGGAATAGGACCCTCTTGGGTTATACGCCCTAAACGGAACAAATCTATGAGGGAAAGTATCAAAGACGGACTAAAGGAAATCGGCATCGGTCTAAAGAAGCTCTCAGGGTGTTCGGATCAATGGCTACAGAATATGATGGAATTATTGAAGACAAACCATGATAAGATTACTTCAGCTATCGAAGGCAAAATACCTCAGAAAGGTTGTTTGCTGACTATTGAGCTAGATGGTAAAAAAGGCGGAGATAATGTGAATCTGAGAAATGCATTCGTAAAAGCAAGGCTGATTGAACGAAGAAAAGATATTAAAGGGAAGGGGCAATGCCAAGCTTGTCGCAAGAATGCAGAAGTTAGCCCTTCAATCCCATTCAGATTCTTTGCCCTAAAAGACAAACCTTCATTCCAACCGCACGGAAATGAAGGGCATTCTTGGACTATTATCCCTCTCTGCGAAGAGTGCACGAAGTGGCTTTACTTGAGTCAGAACGTCTTAGATAACCAATTAACCGTTCGAATAGCTGGCAAGTTTGCCTATCTCATTCCTAATTTTGAGCCTGGCGATTATGAAGTGAGTCGAAGATTTCTAGACTATTTGTGGCACTTTAAGGAGGACATGCTGAAGCATGGCTTGATAAAGACAGGTGAATCATTAGAAGAACTTTTCGAATACAAGGCAGATGAGTATGAATTATTTGGGGCGCTGTTGGACGAATACGAGTGGGAGGGACCGCCACCTTTTAGATCGGTTTTATTGGTGTTTTACCAGCCAGGACGAAAGTTTCTATTCCTGCACACGACTGCTGATATCTTACCCGCAAATCTTGCTTTTCTATCTCGGGAGCTTAAGCGAATCAGAAGTTGGTTGTTATCTGAGTCATTAGGTAAAGCTGGTAAATCGAGAGTAAAATGGGTAAAGGGAGATCTAGAGTTTGTCCGCCTGGCATGGGATTCACAAAAGGAAGGATTGTTAGCGCTTTCCACCACAGACTTAGTCGATGCTATATTAACTCAGCGACCACCTAGACAGGAAATCTTTTGGTCAGACGTTGACAAGTTGCTGAGAGCCAGATACCTTGAATCGATATCATCACAAGAATTCTCTGTGAAGAAAAGTATTGAGAATTGGGTCATAGACATATTTATTATATGGGAACTCCTTTACCGTAAGTCATTGGGCGATAGATTGTTGGAGTCTACTAAGGATTTAGAACGATTCTGGATCAACTTCTTTGCTGACAAACCTTTATTGAACAGCAATGCAAAGCGTGCCTACTTCCTTATAGGCGCCCTCTTCGGTAAAGTTGAATTTGCACAACGTGAAGAGCGAAATGACTGGAGGGGAGAAATGCCCATTATGAATAGGCTACGGGGCATGACGATAACTTCAAACGAGATTTCCACCACTCTATTTGGAGAGCTAAAACTAAAGGTCCAACAACTAGGTGTTTACTCTAAAACAATCAAAACGATAGAAGAAGCAGTAGCCCATTATCTTATTCAAGGAGGCGAACTTTCAAATGAAGAAGCAAGATATTGCTTTGCGTTGGGCTGGTCTCTCGATCGTTGTATAGAAAAGTTTGTTAGTGAGCAGATCTATACTAGCAAGGAGGAAACAAGAGGTGCTTGAATCTTGAGTCAAACTTATCTTTATAGATCTGAAATATTATTCCTATATGACATCTTCCGGTGCAACCCTAATGGGGATCCATTTGAAAACAGACCGAGAGTTGATTCTGCAACAGGAAGAATCGATGTTACGGATGTTCGTCTGAAAAGAACGATCAGGGATTATATACTCAATTATAAGCACAAGGCAGGGGAGAACGATGGCCTAGATATTTTCGTTAGGACTACTGGTGATGAGGCAGTAACAGCAGAAAGACGCTACGAGGAACTCTTCGGAAGTCTTCCCGAGGCAGGAGCTATCGAAGAGGCCAGAAAGAATCTCATAAATAGGTGTATCGATGTCCGTCTATTCGGGGCTCTAGTGCCCATAACAAAGAAGGAGAAAAAGGCTGGCAAAGAGATAGGTGAGAAAACAGAAGAGGGAGGAGATAGAGAAAAAGGGGAAGAGAAGGGTGCTGGGATTCAAATTACAGGAGCAGTCCAATTTAATCCTGGTCAGAGCTTACATGCAGCTGAAGTCTTTGAGATTGCCGGCACTGGTGGCTTTGCTTCGAAAGAAAAAGCAAAACAACGCACTTTCAGACGTGAGTTTATAGTGCCTTACGCATTGATAGGTTTTTACGGAGTTATCAATGAAAATCTAGCAAAGTACTCTGGCCTCACTCAGACAGATGTTAATATTCTAATGGATTCGATGTGGCAAGGAACATTGGCCTTACATTCTAGATCTAAGTCTTTTCACCATCCCAGACTCCTAGTAAGATTAGATTACAAGGATCAAAGGCAATGCGGCTTCTTTTTAGACAAGCTTCATATCCATCTTAAAGAGGTAAAGGATGAGAAAGCTATTCGCTCACCGAGAGACTATACATTGGAAATAGGCGATTGGCTTACAGCTCTAGCTAGGAAAAAAGGTTTCATAAACAACATCTATTCACTTATTGATCCCGAAATACCACTCGCAAAAGACGGTTCTCCAATTGATTCTATGAAACTACAACAGGCTTTAAATGCTTTAATATAATTAATGGGTTAACCCAATTGGATGTTACTGTCTTTCGCATATCAGGAAGTTTCGCATATTGGAAGAAAGGTTTTACATCGGGTGGCAGCCCCCTTACGTTCTGTTTTCCTCCTAGGACCGCTCTTATAGGTTTAATTGGGGCTGTACTTGGAGTTGAGCGTAGCAAGTTAGCAAGTAAATTCCAATTTCAAAAAACAAAGACAGCAGTGATTCCCTTATCACCTATAATCAAGGATCATTTGCCACAAACTTGGAGACAAGGTCCTCCTACTATGGTACGAAACAAAATCATTCCCGCTAAGTTTAAGGAGTCATTTCAGGCTAATGTGGAAGTAGTAAGAAATCCTCAGTTTGAGGTTGTCTTTAATCACTACGACACTAAGCTGATGGACGAGTTAAACGAGCGGTTACAAGAAAAACGCTGGTTCTTTACACCTTACTTGGGTAGCCTGGGTTTACTTGCTGACATAGATTTCGTAGGAGAGGACACGGCACATAAGGCAGATGCAAAAGAGCTCTTGCTTGACTCAGTACTCCCTCTTACTGAAGGGCAAGCAAAGTCGTTACGACTCTCGGAGGACAGCGAGTACATACGTGAGGAAGGCATACCCTTAGAAGTTAAATCGGGAAGATCATTCAGCTATCTCGACATAGCTTACGTACAAAAATCAGCAAAACCTTTAAGGGTCATTTCAAGGGGACAAGAGACAATAAAGTTCTTTAAGCTAGAAAGAAGAAAAAAGAACGTAATCTTCTTCGAGCCATGCACAAGTTAATCTCTCATAAGTTTTCAGATGATGACATAATTGAATTAGCAGACCATCTAAGAGAAGTAGGTTCTAGGGCAGCCAAATTGGTGGGAGAAATGCCACTGAACCTCGTTTTTCATAAGGATGACCTAGTCAAAGCCGCTTTCATTACCGGCATTTGTCATGATTTTGGAAAAGCGAAGAAACAGTTTCAAGAATACATCTGGACTGGACATAAGGTGAAAGAACGTGAACATGCGGTAATATCATCCATTTTTGGCTTCATTGTATCAACAAAGATCTTTAAGAGTAGCGAAGGTCTCTCACGCCTCATACCTTTTGTATGTGCTTATGTAATTAACAGGCACCATGGCCTACTCGTCGATATCGATGATGCCTTCTCCCCAGAGTCTTTGCAAGTCGAGTACGCGGTTGCTAGGAACAGCATAGACGAAAGAATGTGGGACCTAACATTCGATGTGCCTTACTATGGCACAGTCGTTTTTAAAGACTTTCGCGATGCCTTTATGTCTTTGCAGACTGACGATATTGCTCGAGAATTCAAAAAATTTAGGGTTTTCCTTAGAGAGCAGTCTGAAAGAAGCGGTGCTGAAAATAGCCCGCTGATAGATCTGTACCTTACATTACTTGTGATCGTCTCCACAATAGCTGAATCAGATGTTGCTTGCGTTATAAGGGCACCCCTTCCGGAGATCTCTTCCAGCATCCCCGTCCAGAAGATAGAGGAATTTCTATCCAAGCTAGAGGATAAGGGTTCCGAGACCTTTAGGATGCTTAGGAAGAAAGCATGGAAGAACGTAAGAAGTTTTATTTCGTCAAACGTTTCGAGTACTTTCAAGTTGAATCTACCTACTGGAATAGGCAAGACTCTTATGGGCCTACACCTAGCAACTAAGCTACAACAGAAAAGGCGAGGGCTCACAATATACAGCCTTCCCTATCTTTCCATAATAGAACAGGTTTCAGATGTGGCTAGGTCTGTCCTTTGCAACGAACCTGACCCATTACGCGTATTACAATATCATAGCCTAACCTTTCCAGAAGCCCGTAACTCTCGGGAGAGCCCAAACTTCGAGCAAGCCCGCTTCGCTACAGAGGATTGGGACTCTGATATGGTAGTAACTACCTTTGACCAGCTCTTTTATTCCTTTCTTTCAGGACAACGGAGCTTCATACGGAGATTCTGGCGTCTTGCAGGCGCCACGTTAATTCTTGATGAAGTACAGACCGTTCCGTCCAGAATTATTCCCCTTATCAAAGCCTTCCTACAACGTATGTCTACAAAACTCGAAATGAAGATGCTGTATATGACCGCCACAAGCCCGCCATTCCTTAACGAAGCTGTAAAGATTATCCAAGAGGATGAAGAATTTTTTACATGTCTCAATAGGACTTGTATTATTCTGAATCTAGAAAAGATAAGACTCAGAGACTATCTTGGTTCTCTACCGGCATTCTTATCAGAGAGGAAGTACAAGAGCATTATGTTTGTTGCCAATACAATACGGTGTTCCTTTCGCCTGTTTGAATTCTTGCAACGCCTGAAAGAAGAACAGGAAGATTTTCGCAATATGCAACTTTTTTACATTTCAGGTGCAGTAGTGCCCATAGAACGTATTAATAAGATCAAAGAGATCAAAAAGCTATTAGAATCAGAGTCCACTGACAAGAAGTGGGTAGTGATCGTGGCTACTCAGTGTGTTGAAGCGGGAGTAGACATCGATGTAGATGAAATTGTCCGTGATTTTGCACCATGGGATTCGTTGATGCAAGTTTGTGGACGGGCAAATCGTAACGATCGCAATCCTTGCGCTACGGTGTGGGTCCATAGATGGGTAGATGATGAACGCAACAATTCTAACAAGCTATTTGCTGATTACATATATGATTGTGTTCTGCTAGACGCCACGTTTGAGGTATTAAATAATAATCCCAAAGAACTTAATGAAAGTGAGTATCTAACGATACAGAAGCGATATAATAAAGAACTCGAGAGGAGACTTTCCTTAGACAAGTATCGTAGCATATTAGCCAATACACTGGCTTGGAAGTTTAGTGAGATTGATGAGTTTAGGAAAGAATTTAGAGAAGGAGATGCGTTCAAGGTATCCATCTTCTGTGTTGCTGATGAAACCTCAGCGCGACTAAAAAAGATAGCAACCTTACTATGGAGTAGCAAAGATCCTCAAGCCGCACTACTAGAACTCGAAAAGCTTGTTAATTCAGACCACTTCTCGAAGTTAGCTGAATTCCTAAAGATAGATTCCCCTGTTCTAATGGATATGATTAAAGATATTAAGTCTAAGCAGGGCAGGAGCCAATTGTTCGAAATCCAACGGATGCTAAGTCCTATGCTTCGCGCCTATGTTATATCTGTAAGTGAGAGGACATTAAAGGAGGCCGGTGTCAGTTTTATAACCGAGGGGTTTTGTTTCTTGGATAATCACAATTACAGGTCTTTGTTGGGTCCTGTTACGCACTTAGAGGACAACTCCGAGAAACTTCCAGACAACATATGTTAGGGAGGAGGAAAGGTGCAAATAAAAGAAGGAGGCGTGGATCTTGATTATACTGGCACTCAGGTTAACTATTATTTTGTTTGTAAGCGGAAGCTTTGGCTCTTCTCACATGGATTGGAGGAGGAAGCCGAGTCTGACATTGTGCACTTGGGCAAGCTCCTCCACGAACACTCGTATCAAAGAGAGTTAAAAGAGGTTCAGATAGGAAGAATAAAGATAGACTTCATACAAGGCAAAGGAGAGATACATGAAATAAAGAGATCAAGGAAGATAGAAAAAGCTCATGTATATCAACTATTGTATTACCAGTATTATCTTAAGAATTATGCTGGCTTGAATGTCAAAGGTATGCTAAATTATCCACTGGTAAGGAAAAGAGTTGAAGTCAACCTTGATGAAGAAAAGGAATCCGAATTAAAAAGCATACTGAACGATATAGATAAGATAATCCATCAAGAAAAACCTCCAGAGGCTGTATGGATAAGCTATTGTAAGACTTGTGCCTATAGAGGCTTATGCTGGGGATGATATGAAGGACTATTATCTAGTCTCAGGGGGAAGGTTAAGGCGTAGCGAGAATACTATTTACATAGAAAGAAGCGATGGTGAAAAAAGAGCAATACCTATCAACGATATTAAATCTATTCATATTTTAGGAGAGATAGATTTTAACACAAAATTGATAGTATTTCTTAATCAACATGGCATACCTGTCCATTTTTACAACTATTATGGATATTATTCAGGCTCCTTCTATCCAAGAGAGAAGTTAGTATCAGGCTTCCTTTTGGTAAAGCAGGTAGAGCATTACCTTGATAGTGCAAAGAGGATTGAGATAGCTAAGGAAATTGTAAGGACTGCTTTACATAATATAACTTACAATCTAAATTATTACAAAAGGATGGGCAAGGATGTTACGAACTTCATAGAAACTATCGAAAAGGAAAATTCACAGATAGATTCTGCCAATGATGTTTATCAGCTAATGGGCATTGAGGGAAGATCAAGAGATGCCTATTACTCATCCTTTGATTGCATTTTAAGAGAAGGCTTTGTATTTGATAAAAGGACTAGAAACCCTCCTCAAAATATGATAAACTGCCTGATATCCTTTGGCAATTCTTTACTCTACAGCACAACATTGACAGAAATATATCATACACAATTAAGCCCAACAATAAGCTACTTGCATGAGCCTGGTGAAAGAAGGTATTCTTTATCATTAGACATTAGTGAGGTCTTCAAGCCCATAATTGTAGATAGGATAATCTTTAATCTCGTCAATAATAGGATAATCAAGCCTGAGCATTTTGTAGAAGAGCTAAATGGCTGCTACCTTAACGATAATGGTAAAAAGGTATTCATATCTGAGTATGATAAGAAGCTCAATACTACTATAAAGCATAGCAGGTTGAAGAGACATGTATCTTATTCATATCTGATAAGGCTAGAGTGCTTTAAATTGATCAGGCATCTTTTAGGCGAAAACAAATATACAGGGCTAAAGAGTCGATGAATCTTGGTATATGTTATATTGGTCTATGATATAGCAGTAGAAAGACTAAATGCAGTTAGGCATGTGATGAAGCAATATCTCAATTGGGTTCAGAATTCAGCCTTTGAAGGAGAGATAACAGAGGGCAAACTTGAAGAGTTAAGATTGAGGGTTTATGATATAATAGATAAAGATTCAGACTCCATAGTCGTGTATAAAATATCGAATCCATCATGGATTAACAAATCTATTTGGGGAATAGAGAAAGGAGAGGTTAGCCCAATAGTTTAGATGCTGCGAACATTTATAAATGGTAAGCACTACCTAAACATTAACGCATATTTGCTAAACAATAGTCAAGATGTGAGATACACTGTAAGCAGGGGGGGTTTGAATCGAACTATAGTAGGATTGAAAGCCAAATATGATCACATTGGGGGCACTGGTGATAACTGTTTGAATCGAACTATAGTAGGATTGAAAGCTGGCTTATTGCAACAGGGCTAACGTTCAGCTTCCTTGTTTGAATCGAACTATAGTAGGATTGAAAGTGAAATACTTGATATAACCGCCAGCTTGTGTCCTCGTTTGAATCGAACTATAGTAGGATTGAAAGTTCCTCATGGATGGAAATTATGGCATGATTTCTGGTGTTTGAATCGAACTATAGTAGGATTGAAAGGCTCAGAAGTCTTGGCATCTAGCAGCAACATTTAATGTTTGAATCGAACTATAGTAGGATTGAAAGTTCTTCTTCGAGAGCGTGTTTTTCCTGCTTTACTATGTTTGAATCGAACTATAGTAGGATTGAAAGGAAAGATTCTCTTTGACAATTAGGAATAATATTGATAGTTTGAATCGAACTATAGTAGGATTGAAAGGAGGCAGGCAAAACGAGTGTAGTGTTAACAAATGTCGTTTGAATCGAACTATAGTAGGATTGAAAGACTTCTCTCAGCATCTCCCTTGCTTCATCTCTAGTGGTTTGAATCGAACTATAGTAGGATTGAAAGGAGACTGAGGTTAAAGTCTCCGCGATAATAGTCCCTGTTTGAATCGAACTATAGTAGGATTGAAAGTTAGACAGGCAAAACAGGCTTTCAGAAAGATGAAGTGTTTGAATCGAACTATAGTAGGATTGAAAGGTTGTCTTTAATGAATAGTCTGTCTGGCTCAATAGCGTTTGAATCGAACTATAGTAGGATTGAAAGTCGTTGAACACGACGAGATATCTTATCTCTTCATATTGTTTGAATCGAACTATAGTAGGATTGAAAGTGATGAATACATTCATAATCATCTTGGGACTGCGCTGGTTTGAATCGAACTATAGTAGGATTGAAAGGAATTTTCAACAATTCTAAAAAAGGATAGAGATACAAGTTTGAATCGAACTATAGTAGGATTGAAAGGACTTCTATTCTAAATTTGTTGAACTTGAAGAAAGTGTTTGAATCGAACTATAGTAGGATTGAAAGTGAATTATGTGACGCTTTACTTGGAGTTGATAACAGGTTTGAATCGAACTATAGTAGGATTGAAAGGCAACTACAACTCATTTATAATAGAACTGTGAAAGCGTTTGAATCGAACTATAGTAGGATTGAAAGTTTCG